>JAAYVF010000099.1 GCA_012517325.1 Myxococcales bacterium
AAAGCCCGATGCAAAACGGAAAATCGAAAGGGAACAACCAACTGGACGTGGGTCTATCAGGCCTCGGCTCCGAACTCTACGTAACCAAGGGGACATTTTTGCTGCACAGTTAAGGGGACATATTGCCTAAGTATAAACAGATGCGGTTCAATCGCCGAAACGCGAGTTGCCACGATCCAAGAAATAGAGTTCCGGTCGGCGATCCTTCAACAAGTGGTTGGAAATCGTGATGTTTTTGTCGTTTGCCTGCCGGGGATCGATCTCGGCGAGCAGGATGGAATCGGCGTCATCCGGCAGGCGTTCGAAAGATCCGTCCGGCCGGGTGATCTGACTGCAACCGGTAAAGCGCATTTCCTTGCCTTGTCGCAATTCCGCGCCGCCGCGGTTGGCGGTGACGGTGAAGACGCGGTTTTCGAGACTGCGAGTTACCATGGCATTCTGACAAAACGGCAGGACCAGGTTGGCCGGGTGCAGCAGAATTTGGGCGCCCTGCAAGGCCAGACTGCGCGCCGATTCCGGAAAATACCAATCGAAACAGACCATCATGCCCAGGCGGACGCCGTTGATTTCATGCACGGAAAACGGCTCCCGGCCGGGGGTGAACAGCCCCAATTCATCCATGAAGAGGTGGATTTTGCGATAGACCGCGAGCATCCCGTTCGGTCCGACGAGAGCCGCCGAGTTGAAAAACAGATCGCCCAGGCGCTCGGGGAAGCCGTAGCACAACAGCGTGCCGGTGGCGGCGGCCAGTTCGATCATCCAGGCGGCGGTTTCGCCGTCGAGCGGCTCGGCCAGGCGGGCCAGTTCCTCGCGGGAATGAAAAACGTAACCGGTGAAAGCGACCTCGGGCAGGACCGCCAGATCGGCGCGAGCCCGGCGCACCAGTTCGCCGGCCCGCCGGCGGTTTTCCGCCACCCGGCCGAATTCGGGAGTCAGTTGGATCGCCGCGATTCGCATGGGCCTACTTTGCCTGGAGGGTTGCGCCGGAGCAAGAGGCTTTCTATGGTGAGCATGAATTCCATCGGATTACCTTGAAGAAACCGGGGAGATCATGAAGCAAACTTACGGATGGCCTCGCCTTGTCGCTCGGCTGTTTTTTCTCGCCGTGCTGATCGCTGCGATCAGCATGGCCGTAGCCTGGGATGACAGCCACGCGGCGAAGCGAACCCAATTCCGCGATGCCGAAACCGCGTTGGCCCAGAAACAAAAAGCCAAGGCGATCAAACTTTTCACCGACCTGGCGCGAAGCGATTGGCCGGCGGCCGATTGGGCGGTCGTTCGCCTGGTGGAAATCGGGGCGGCCGGTCAGGACCGCGGCATGCAAACGACCTGGCGGAGTTACCTGGTCGAACAGATGCCGTACAGCCGCTATCGCCCGGCTTATTTGCTTGATCTGGCTCGGGATCGGCTGGATGATGATCAACCGGCTGAAGCGGCCGCCCGGTTGAAGCAATACCTGCACGATTATCCCGACCGGGAACCGGCTCAGGCGAGGTATCTGCTCGGCGAGGCGTTGCAGGGCCAAGGCAAAAATCAGGAAGCGGCCGACGCCTACGCCGAGGCGGCCTGGTGGTATACGGGCGAATATTCGGCGCAGGCGCAGAATAAATTGGTGCTGTTGGCTCGCGCGGGCGTCGCCGTTTCGACGCCCTCGGCCGCGTCCTACTGGGCCCGGATTCGCGAAAACCTGGCGCGCAAGTTGTACTGGACGGCCCAGGTGTATGCCGGCCGTTACGCCGATCTGTTCCCCGGCAGTCCGCTGGCCTTTCGCGCCAAATTGACCGTGGTCGATTGCCTCGTCGCTCAACGCAAGACCAACGAGGCGAAAGAAACCCTGCGCGACCTCAACAACGAGGCCGCCGGCGATGAACAAAAACTGGCGGTGGCCGTACGGCTCAAACGTTACGACGACAAGGCCACCGACGACGCCAAACGCGATTTCTATCAACGCATCGCCCGGGCCAAAACGGGAACGGCCTCACTCGACGCGCAATTGGCGCTTTACCAACTGGAATGGAACGGGCGCGATTACGCGGCCGCCGCCCGTTGGGCCGACGCGGCGTTCGACGAGCACGCCGGCGACGTTTTTCTGCCCGAGGATTTGCTCTGGCAGGCGGCGTTCGCCCACTACCTGGCCGGCGAATACCCGGCCGCGGCCGACCGGTTGCGGCGGTGGCTCGCCGCTTACCCGCTGCATTCCGACAGCGACCGCGCCCAGTACTGGCTCGGCCGGTCCTACGAAAAACTGGGAAACCGGGAAGACGCCAAGAAAATCCATCGCCAATGTTTTGATCGCTGGCAAGGTACCTATTACGGCCTCGCGGCGGAAGCGCGCTTGTTGGAACTGGGCGTGCCGGGCAAGGAACTGCCGGTGATTCCATTCGCTGACGTCAAGGCGGGTTCCGGCAACGCCAAACCGGTTTTGTTGCGTCCCGAGTGGCAACAGCAAAACGGCGGCGGCACGGTGGCGGACGAAAGCACCCGGCGCGCCATCGACGATTACATCGCCTCGGCGCCGCCGAAATTCGCCGCGATCTTCAGCCAGGTGCGGGAATTGCTGGCGATGAACGAAACCGACGAGGCCGAAGCGCGCCTCGATTTCATCCGCGATGAAATCTACCAGACCGCCGAAGGGCCTTATTTTCTGAGCGTGGCCTACGCGCTGGTCGAGGACAACCTGTCGGCCACCCGCGCCGCTTATCGCGCGCTGGAACAGGTGCGCGACGGCCGGCTGGCCGATCCGCAGGGCTTGGTTTCGTACCGCGTGTTTCCGCTGTTGTACGAGGACCTGATCAAACAGACCGCGAAAAAGCACGGCCTCGACCCCTATCTGGTCTACGGCATGATCAAGCAGGAGAGCGCGTTTCAGATCCAGGCGACCAGCGGCGTCGGGGCGCGCGGCCTGCTGCAGGTGATGCCGGGCACCGGAAAGTACATCGCCCGCAAACGCGGCCTGCGCGGCTTTCATCCCAAGCATCTGTACCAACCCGAGGTTTCGCTCGATTACGGTTGCTGGTTCATGGCCGACCTGATGCAAAAATCGGGTGGCGATCTGCCGGCGGCGTTGGCCGGTTACAACGCCGGCTGGGGCCGGCCCAAGCAATGGTGGCCGCTCCACGACGGCCGCGATTACGACGAACTGATCGAGTTGATCCCGTTCGAGGAAACGCGGAACTACGTCAAGGGAATCACTAAGAATTACGAGATGTACGCGCGACTCTACGGCGACGGCGGAAAAAGAATGGACAACCGGCCGACAAAGTTTATACTATTGGGAAAGAAAGTGGCGGGTTTGCCATAGCCTGCCGCTTTTTGCGTTTGGAGGAAGTGATGGGTGACAGCTATCCGGTGACCAAAGAGGGCTACGAGGCGCTCAAGTCGACTTTGCACGAAATGAAAACCGTCGAGCGGCCGAAAGTCATTCAAGCCATCGCCGAAGCGCGCGCGCACGGCGACTTGTCCGAAAACGCCGAGTACGCGGCGGCGAAGGAAAAGCAGGCGATCCTCGAATCCCGCATCCAGGATTACGAAAACCGGGTCGCCATTTCGCAGGTGATCGATCCGGCGACGATTCGCGAGGACCGCGTGGTTTTCGGCGCCACGGTCACGGTGCTGGATCTCGACACCGAGCAGGAAAAAACCTACAAGATCGTCGGCGACCACGAAGGCGACCTGAAAATCGGGAAGATCAGCATTCAGTCGCCATTGGCGCGGGTGATGATCGGCCGGCGAGTCGGCGACGTGTTCGATTTCCAGACCGCCAACGGCCTGAAGGAACTCGAGATCACCAAGCTCATCTACAAATAGCGAACCTCGGCTCCCGCGGCTACTTGAACAGCTTGGGAGCCTTTTTCTTTAATTTTTCCAGGTTCATCCGGCTGGGATTGAAGGTCGGATCGATCGCCAGGGCCGAATCGAAATGGCTCTTGGCGCCTTTGTAATCCTTGCGACCCATCAGCAGCAGCCCCAGATTGTTGTGCGCGTCGCGCGCCGTCGGCTTGGACGGGTCGAGGTTGATCGTCTGCTGATAGGCGTTGATCGCGTCGTCGTCCTCGCCCATGTTGTCCAGGCAGGTGGCCAGGAGCAGCCAGGCGTCGCGGTTGGTCGGTTCGAGTTGGATGACCGTGCGGAACTGGCTGGTGGCTTCCTGCAACTCGGGGCCGCCTTCGGTCCATTTGTCGGTCACCGGCAGCACCGCGCTGTCCGCGCCCCGGTTTTCGATCAGCACGCGGTTTTTCTCCGCCGCCCGAAACAGCATCACTCGGCCCAACAGATAATGGGCGTCCAGGAACCGGCTTTGCAGGGCCATCGCCGTGCGGGCGTTCCGCTCCGCGCCGGCCAGATCGCCCAGTTGAAAGCGGCTGACGGCCAGTTGAAAGAAATCCTCGGCCGTCTTCGGCCCGTTGTCGGGAGCCGGTGTCGGCGTCGCGGCCGCCGGAGCCGGCGTGGCTTGCGCCCAGGCGAGGGCGGCGAACGAAAGCAGAAAAAAGAGACCCAGCACGATTTTCTTCATGACGATTACCTCGGCCGGAAAGCTAGCAAGCCGTTCCCGAACCGTCAACGCGGCCGCAAGAAAGACACGGCGGCGGAAGGCAGCATTAAAAAACGAGCAGCGCCAAGCCGGCGAGCAGCGCCGCGAAAACCAGGCCGGCGCCGAAGACCAGGCGGCGGAAAAGATACGCCCCGCTGCGCAGGTCCAGCGGATCGAGGCGTCCTTCGAAGGTTTCGCGGATCTGGTGCGACAAATCGCCGGCGATCGCGGCGAGCAGCGCTTCTCCCTCGGCGGCCGAGGCGCGGTGCGGATGGCCGACGTAGCCTTCCAAGCGCCCGCGTAGAATCCAGGACAAATCGGCTTTCGCCACGCCCAACACCTGGCTGAATTCGATCCGTTTCGCTTCGTCGGCGATGAAGCGCCCGGCCAGCTTCTCGATGCCGCGCGCCAGTGCTTCCAGCCAACCGCGGCGGGGCGGCAGGATCGGCGGCAACGAGCGGTAGCCCGGATCGACCAGGTCCGGGTCGATGGCCAGGATCATCGCCGTTTCCATCCGGCCGGCGTGGAGATCGATGGCCAGATCCGCGACCTCGGCGTCGGACAGCGGCACGCCGGCGGCTCGCACCGCCTCGGCATACCCGCCGAAGTAAGCCTTGGCGCCGACGCGCGCCGAGGGGGCGACCGCCATCACCGGCCGCGCCCGCGAGCCCATCCGCCGCAACGCCGCGCAGGCGTCGTCGAGCGCGCCGGTATGCGGCACGCCGCCGTGCGCCGACAGCACGACGAAATGGCGGAAGCCCTGGCGGACGAACCGGCGCAGGTAAGCCTTGAGCACCTTGCCCAGGAGGCGGGACGGCGCCTTGACCGACCCCGTGCCGCGGATCGTGGCTCCGCCGAGGTGCCAGGTTGGATGCAGCCAGATCCGGCGGTGCGGATACGCTTCGGCCAGGTCGCGGGCGACCCGCCCGGCGACTTCCTCGCTGATCAATTCGTCGGTGCCCAGCGGCAGGTGCGGGCCGTGATTTTCCGGCGCGGAAACCGGCAGGAGGAGAATGTCGTCGGTGACCGGGGTCAGCAGCAGTTCGGCGCTGGAAACCCGCTCATAGCGCAAGAGATTGGGCAACATGGCGCGTCACCTTAGCACGATGCGCTTTCGCTGCAAGGGTCATTGCAGCGGGTATTTCGCCAGGTAGGCGTCCAGCCCGCCCTCGACCCGGAAGACGAACGCATAGCCGGCCTGGGTCAACAGATTGGCCGCCTTGATCGCCTGGGCGCGGTCCGGCGCCAGGAGGTAAATATTGCGCTCCTTCGGAAGCTGATTGAGATTTTGCGACAAGGTGGTCAACGGGATTTGCAGGGCGCCGGGCAGAAAGCGCATGTCGTTGCCCAGGGAAAGCGCCTCGCGCAGGTCGACGACCAGCGTGTCGGGTTTGCCGAGCGCGGCGTGCAACTCGTCGGGCGAAGCGTCGCGGATGGCCGACGAGTTCGCACAGGCCGTCGCCAACACCAGCAGCGGCAGCAGGATAAGCGGCAAACGACGCATGTCGATGAATCCTCCGTCAGGGCAGGGCGGCCGGTTCGAGCACCAGCACGCCGCCGATGTTTTCCTCGATGTCGGCGCGGTCCATCAGGCCGGGGGCCAGTTCGTTCCGCTTCCACATTTCGTGCAGGTCGCGGTAATGCGCGGTCAACGGCAGGCCCCAGTTGCCGGAGTCGATCACGATCCACGAACGGGCAGGGTTGGCCAGGTCCACCACATGCCGGTACGCCGGGCCTTCCATGGTCGCGAACTCGCCCGTCCCGTAGTAATAGGACGACGCCATGACCGTATCGACCGATCCGTCATGCTCTTCCGGCCCGATGTTCACGGCGCTGGTCAGCGCGGCCTGGCCGCCCAATACGTGCGCGTTGGTCTGCGTGTGCAAAACGCCCCATCGCCAGGCGGCCGGGTTCGGCCCCTGTTCCTGTTGCAGTTTGGCGTACGCGGCCGACAGCGCCCGCTTGTAGGAGATGTCCCAGGTCTCGACCGCTTTGCTCTTCACCGAGTCGTGGAAGGGGCTTTTCTTGTCGATCAAAGTCTGCAGGACGATGCCCTTGGTCAAATGCGTGCGCACGAAGGGGTAGAACAGGTCGGGCCCCATTTCGTCGAGCAGCACTTTTTTCGTCAGCTCGTCGATCGCGACGTAAAACAGCGCGGCGCCCGGACTGTCGGCGGCGGCCTGTTTGTCCCACCGCTCGAGCACCAGCCGGGCGTCGGTCAGCGATTCGTCGGATTTGGCGGCCTCAATGAACAACGGCACGAAATCCACCGCCATCTCGCTGAAGATATCGCCTTGAATGCGGCTCATGGACGCGGCGTCCACCTTCGGCTGGTTGGTCAGCAGCCAGAGGATCCGGCGCGCCCGGTGGCCCGGCGTGTAGTTGAAGGCCCACGGGTAGGGATATTTCTCCTGGTCGAAGGTCGGATTGTTGGCGGTGACGATGTAGCCGTCGCGCGGGTCGCGGCGTTGCGGCAGCTCCTTGAAGGGCACGAAGGCGGTCCAGCGGCCCTCGTCGAGCCAGGCGCGGGCGACGCGCTGGCCGTCGCCGTGGTTGCGCACCGGGATGAAACCGGCGGCCACGTAGCCGATGTGTCCGGCGTCGTCGGCGCAGATCCAGTTCTGGCGCGGGGAGTTGTAGCGGCTCATCGCGGTGAAAAAGTCATCGCAACTCTCGCCGCGATTGACGCCCAGGAAAGCGGCCATGTCGTTGCCGCGGCCGGATTTGCCGTACTTTTGATGAATCGCCAGGCGTTCCTCGGGGGTCTTGGCTTTTTCCAGCTCCCAGAAGGCGGCCGGGTCGTCCATGAAGTCCATGCCCACCCAACGGAGGCTCAGCAGTTCGGCGGCCGGATCGGTGTTGACCACGTCGCTGATCACCGGGCCGAACCGGCTGACGCGCACGTTGATTTTTTCGTCGCGGACCGAGGCGCCTTCCTTGACGCGCACGATTTCCTCACGGACGACGAAATCCTCCCAGGTGTCCTGGTAGAAGTAGCGTTCCGGGTGCGACGGATCGACCTTGTGCAGATACAAATCCTGCACGTCGCCCTGGTTGTTGGTCGAAGCCCAGGCGAGGTGCCGGTTGTGGCCCAACACGATCAGCGGCACCCCGGGGAAGCTGGCGCCGATGGCGTCGATCGCGCCGCCGGAAATGTGGATCAGGTGGAACAGCGAGGGCGCCAGGTGCGGCAGGTGCGGATCGTTGGCCAGGATCGGCTTGCCGCTGACCGACCGCGAACCGGCGACCACCCAGTTGTTGCTGGCGTCGGTCCGTTCGACCGGCAGGCCGCCGAGGTAGCGGTAGATCGCGCCGAGCGACAACTGGCTGGGCTCGAGCGGCGCCAGGGTCCGGGGGTCGAAACCGAACGACGGTTTTTTCGCGGGGAACTGGTAATCCGGCAGGATGCGCGGCGCCTTGGGATAGCGGTAGGTCGACATCAGCAGGGCCGCTTTGTCCGTGCCCAGCACCTGGTCGGCGGCGGCCCACATGAGTTCGACCTTGGCGTTGGTCGAGAGCATCCAACCCAGCAGCCGTTCGAGGGCGATCGAATCCTTGGGCTGCCACAGTTCCGGCTGGTAGCCGATCAGCCGGAATTCGATGGGCAGATCCTTTTCGTGCTGGGCGATGTACGCGTTGACGCCCTGGGCGTAGGCCTCGAGGAAGTCCTTGGTTTCCTGGGGGGCGGATTCGAGAAAGAGTTCGGCGTAGTGTTCGAAACCGAGAATGCGCATGCCGATGTCGTGCTGGCGCGTGGAGCGCGCGCCGAGGACCATCGAGGTGGTGGCCATCGGCCGGTCGCCGACGACCTCGGCGAGCTTGCCCTCGGTCAGCCGGCGCAGGAAATCCATCGAAAAGAGGCGATCCTGGGCGTGGACGTAACCCATGGCGCGGGCCAGGTCCAGCTCGTTCTGGGCCAGGATGTGCGGGATCGCCCACTTGTCGCGCAACACCTCGACCGGCGCGGTCAGGCCCGGCAGTTCCAGCGAGCCGGCCGTCTGAGGACCTTGTGGGTTGCTGCGGTAATCCATCCAGTTCAGGGCGCTGGCGCAGGACGAAAGCAACAGCAGCGCCGCGGCAAGATACAACAGTCGGATCGAGGTCTTGGACATCTTTCTCTCCCCGTTGGCGGTAACGACACTATAGCCAGAGGCGAAAGAGATTGAAAAGGGGGAAGAAATAATGGGAAATGGCGAATGGGAAATAGGGAATGCGGACCAACAGGCTTGGCAGCCACGATAATGCTGGCGAAATGTAAGAGCGGCTTAGCAGCCGCGATACCTCTCATGCCGCAAGGAATAATGGGGAATGAGGAATTTTTTATTTAAGAGCGGCATCCTTGTGCCACACTCGGGATAATCATATCCGGCACAATTCGGTTTCTCTTCCCAATCCGCACCCGAAGGGCAGTGTTTCAAATCTGCCTGCTTTTTTTCTCGCCCCAAGGGGGCGTCATATCGTAGCCAGGGGTGGAGTCCGTAGCGGGCGGAACCCCTGGTAACAGGCGGACGGAACCCCTGGTAACAGTTCATTTATTCCGCCCCTTCAGGGCGGACGTTACTTCCTCTCGATTCCTGGGGTTTCCACCCCAGGCTGAAATATTTCACCCCTCCGGGGCGATCGGCGATCCGCGGATGGCCGCCGTTCACTCGGCATAGCCCCTGACCTTCCACGCCGTGCTGCCATCCGCCTCCACTATTCCGCCACCGTCACGATATCGAGCGGTAACCGGTTGCTGTGCGTCGCGCAGGCGTTCGAAATTTCCAAGTAGTAGGGTGCGCCTTCGTTGTTTAGGAAATTGGAAGGTTCTATCTTGAAGGTAAAAGGTCCTCCAGCTGCTTCCGTAGAGCAAATACCAGAGACGCCCAAGGGATAAGGCCCTTCACCAGGTAAACCCGTACTTGCATCGAGACAAAGCTCTTCACTGTCCCTTACCAAGAAAATGTGCCCGTCACACATCCGGTTATTGTCGCCTGGAAAGGTGAATTCGATCGCCAAAGCAACTTCGTCGTTCAAGTGAATTGTCAACGGTTGTTCAACCTCCGTTTCGTTCACGAATATTGTGACACTGAGAAGTTGTGGAGGGACATCCACGCTTGTGCCGCATTCTGGATAATCGTACCCAGTACAGTCGGCGCCTTCGAAGAAATCCGCACCTGAGGAATCATCATCGTCATTGTTATCGTTATCGTCGTCATCGTCATCATTATTGTCGTTACCGCACATCACCATCGAGATGGAACAAAACCATACGATGATGAAGACAAGCATTGTATTGAACTTCATTTCCGTCTCCTTATCGAAATTACGGCCAAATGCCATGGTCAACACCGTTGATGCCTCCCCAATAATCCCACACGGCATTGGTAATTCCGTTGGCCGCCGCCGCGTTTCTCAAGTACTTGTACACATAGTATTCAAGACCAGACCAAGTATCCGGATTTGCGTCATTCCAAATGCTGAAGATAGTTTGCACACTTATGGATGCGCTATGGTGGAGGTCCCACCAGAATCGCAACCAATCAAATTCATTACCTCTACTTCCCAATGGTGGGTTGCATTGATTCAGCCAATCGACCTGATAATCTGAACCTCCTTGACAGTCTTTATCCCGAAATTCGCAATCATTTTCTGTACCATCGTTCCAAGTGACTGTCGTATAAAAATGTGCAAGCCCTTCATTAACCGCGGCACTTTGCCATTCTCGGCTATTTAATCGATGGTCTGTTGCCAAGGATGTGCAATTGTCATCCCCTGTATCGCCATAATTCTTATATCCTCCTTGGTTTCCATTCCTCCTGAGACCAACCAAATGCCCCAGCTCGTGAGTTGTCCCGGTTTTGGCGTCTTTACATGTTTGATCCAGAAAAATCGTTCCGTCCGATGCCATATAAGCACCGTTCTCGTCGGGTGGAATTTGAGTGTGTAAGTAGAAATTTTTCCCGCTCAAGCCCGCCGGGTGTTCGCTTAGGGCAAAGCTGGCTGCAGCTAAAACGTTCGTCTCATGCTCCTGGTTAATGATTTCATAAGTGTATAGTTTGGTGGTGCCCACGGTTGGCGCATATTCCCAATCGACCGTTTGTTGATGCAGGTTTTCGCCGGAATAACTCTGAAAAACATGAACGATGTTGTCGTTGTCGTCCTTGGCTTTACTGTAGAGCCTGACCAGGTAGGTATGATTGGTATTCAACGATAAATAGGACGTGCAAGCCAACCCTGTCGTTCCGGCCCAACCGTCGAAAACGGCGTCATCCGTGTTGTTGTCGATCACCTTTGCCCGGATGCCGTAGGCCGCATGGTTCCAGCCTTCGGTCCAGTAATCCCCATCGTCGTAATCCTCGTAATCCGTGTCCAGGATAAAACAGAACCGCACCGAGACGTTAGCCGAGGCGGTGGCGGCAAAGCCGAGCAGTAAGAAGATCAAGCTCGCCAGAAGCCTTATAGCAAATTTGTTCATGATGGTTCCCCTTATTCCAAGATTGTGGTGCCGACACCAGAGGCAATGAATGATTCATTCGCGCCCTCGCCGGTCGGGTCCTTTGCGATCAGCGCCTCCATCCGCGCCAGTTCCTCGGGCGTGGTGACGCCGCGCGGATAAGCCTTGGCGAACGATTCGAAATCGTAAATCTCGTGCGGTGTTTCCTCGGGGCGAGCAACAAGGTAAAGCTGCTCCAGCGATTGACCACGGCCAAATTTGCCGGCAAGAGGGATCTCGGTCACACGGGCATTGATGAGTGTCGGATAAGCAAATTGTTTTTCGTGCAGGCCCAAGGCGGGAGTGACATCGAGGGGAATGACGATGTCCTCGCTGGCGTCGATATTCAATTCCTCGTGAAAAATGGCGCGCGAAAGCGAACCGATGAAGGCCACGACCTCGACCTTTACCGACATCGCGTCGTGGTCACGGCCGTGGATGAGAATGTCAGAAATGGGGTTTCCGCCGCTCGGATCGAGCACGCCGCCACCGACCGCCGTCCACTCGGCATAACCGCCGTCGCCGAGCCCCCACATGTTCTCGATGCTGTCATCGTAGAGTTGTTGACTGGTTATTTTTGGTTGTTGGTTGGCAAGAATCGTGCCATGCGGCAAAGCCGATCGCGGCGATTGCCAAACACGGCAACACCAGGAACAGAAGCGACTTACGTGTCATGTTTACCTCCAAAGTTGGCACCGAGTGCAAAGAACGAAGAAGATGGAATAAATATA
>JAAYVF010000100.1 GCA_012517325.1 Myxococcales bacterium
AAAGCCCGATGCAAAACGGAAAATCGAAAGGGAACAACCAACTGGACGTGGGTCTATCAGGCCTCGGCTCCGAACTCTACGTAACCAAGGGGACATTTTTGCTGCACAGTTAAGGGGACATATTGCCTAAGTATAAACAGAAGAAAACGACCCGGTTGACAGCTTCCGCCGGGCGGCATTACCTATGGGCAAACAATCGCGGAAGGCCGATCGCATGCCGAAGCGCACAACCGGGTATTTTCTCGCGCTGCTGGCGCTGAGCTTTTTCCTTTTGGGTATGGGCGATATGGGCGCGGGAAGCGAGAAAACCCCTCGCCGCCCCCAGGAAAATTTCACCGCGACCGTCACCGACCGTTCGCAGAACAAACTGGCGGTCACGCACGTGCATTGCGAAGGTAAAACCTCGATCAAGGGATACCTCGGCGAAATGCGCCTGACCCTCACGTTCGCTAAAATCAAACAAGTCGATTTCTCGCCGGCGACTTCCGGTTACGTGGACGGGACCGTCCGCTTTCGCGACGGCGAACCGCGCGAATTTCGTTTCAAGAACCTGACGCGCTGCTACGGCGACGCCGACGTCGGCCAGTTGATGATTCGCCTGCGCGACCTGAAACAGATCGTCTTTGACGACGCCAATCCCGCTGCGCCGGAAGCCGGCCAATAACTCAATCGCACCGCGACCGATCGGTAAACGACAGAAGGAAACCGACGCGAAATGAAGAAGAACAATACCCGCAAACGCAAGATCATTTGGCTGATCGTGGCGTTGGCGATCGCGGCGATCATCGGCGTCGTGATCTACGTCTCGAGCGGCGAAAAAGCCGTTAAAGTGCAAAGCGACAAGGTGACCAAGGGCGAATTGTCGCAGGTCGTTTCCGCCTCGGGCCACGTCAATCCGGCGATCAAGGTGGAGATCAGCGCCAATATTTCCGGTGAAATCCAGAAGATTCACGTTCGCGAGGGCGACGCGGTGGCCAAGGGACAGATTCTCGTCGAACTGGACAACCGGCGTTATCTGGCCACCAACGAGCAGTCCTCGGCGGCGCTCAAGGCTTCCAAAGCCCAACTGCGGCTGTCGGAAGCGCAACTGGAAATGGCCGAAAAGACTTTTCAGCGCCAGGAGGAGTTGCTGGCCAAGAAACTGACCACCAAGGAAGCGTTCGACAACGCCAAGACACAGCTTGACGTGGCGCGCGCCAGCCGGGACGCCACTCGCGACGCCATTCGCCAGGCCGAGGCCGGCCTCAACCTCAGCGCCGACGAACTCGGCAAGACCACCATCCGTTCGCCGATGGAAGGCGTCGTCACCCGCCTGCAGAAGGAAGAAGGCGAGATCGCCATCGGCAGCACCCTGACCCGCGACGTGATCATGGTGATCGCCGATCCGGGCCAGATGGTCGCCGAGGTGGAAGTGGATGAGGCGGACATCGTCAACGTGCGGCTGAGCAACGCGGCCAAGGTGGAAGTGGACGCTCTGCCCGGTGAGAAATTCGACAGCAAGGTCATCGAAATCGCCGGCGCCGCGACGGTGAACGAACTGGCGGCGCAGACCCAGCAGGACACGACGGTGACCTTTGCGGTGAAGGTGCTGCTGGAAGGCGACATCTCCAAAATCCGGCCAGGGATGAGTGCGACGGCCGATATCATCACCGAAACCAAACAAGACGTTTTTCAGGTGCCGATCCAATGCCTGACGATGCGCGACCCGGCGACCTTGGATAAAAAAGCGGAGCCCGCCAAAGGGAAACCGGGCGAGGACGCCGGCGCGGTGCTGGGCGACATCACCAAAATGAAGGAAGTGCTGTTCGCCATCGTCGACCACCGCGTCAAGCCGGTGTGGGTCGAAACCGGCATCAGCTCCGATACGCACTACGAAATTTCCGGCGAAGGGCTGACCGAAAACCTGGAAGTCGTCAGCGGCCCCTTCAAGACGCTCAACCGCGAATTGAAGCCCGGCGATCTGGTGGAAGTCGGCAAAGGCGAACCCGAAAAGAAATAAGCGCCGGAAGCGAGGCGGCCCGTGCCACTGATCCATTGCGATAAATTGCGCAAGATTTACCAACTCGGCGCGCTGGAAGTGCAGGCGCTGCGTGGCGTGGATCTCACGATCGAAAAGGGCGAGTATCTGGCGATCATGGGCCCTTCCGGCTCCGGCAAATCGACGCTGATGAATCTCATTGGCTGCCTGGACACGCCGACCGAAGGGTCGTACTGGCTCGACGGCGAAAAAGTCGAGACCCTCACCGACGATGAACTGGCCGACATCCGCAACCAGAAGATCGGCTTCATCTTCCAGACCTTCAACCTGCTGCCCCGCGTCACGGCGCTGGCGAACGTGGAATTGCCGTTGATCTACAGCGGCCTTCCCGCGCACGAACGCCACGCACGGGCGCGCGAAGCGCTCCACAGCGTCGGCCTGGCCGATCGGGCTACCCACAAACCCAACGAGCTTTCCGGCGGCGAACGCCAACGGGTCGCCATCGCCCGCGCCCTGGTGACGCGCCCGCAGCTCATCCTGGCCGACGAACCGACCGGCAACCTCGACACCCGCACCAGCTACGAAATCATGGCTTTGCTCAAGGATCTCCATACCCAGGGCAACACCATCGTGCTGGTCACCCACGAGGACGACATCAGCCGCTACGCGCACCGCATCATCCGGCTGCGCGACGGGCTGATCGAACACGACGTAGTCAATCCCCAGCCGCTATGAAACGTTTTACCGCCATCATCCGCATGTCGTTTCAGGCCCTGCGGGCCAATACCCTGCGCTCGCTGCTGACCACCCTGGGCATCGTCATCGGCATCACCACGATCATCGCCATCGTCTCGATCGTCGAGGGGCTCAACGAATCCTTCAGCGACCAGCTCGCCAACCTGGGCAAGGGCGTACTGTACGTGCAGAAGTATCCCTGGGCCAACAACGACTGGCGCAAATTCCGCAATTTCCCCGACGTCACGATGAAGGAATACAACGCCATCCTCGCCGAAGCCCATTCGATCGTCGCCAGCAGCCCGATCCGCGGCTCGCGCGAGACCGTCAAGTGGAGCAACCACAAGCTGGAAGGCGTGCAGGTCATGGGCGGCAACGAACAATACACGACCATTCGCGCCGTCTATCCCTACCTCGGCCGCAATTTCACCGATCTGGACGCCAAGGCGGGCCGCTACGTCTGCCTGCTCGGCTACGACGTGGCGGAAAAGCTCTTCGGTCTGCGCGATCCGATCGGCCAACACATCCGCGTCGGCGGCACTTCGTTCGAAGTCCTCGGCGTCATGTCCAAGCGCGGCGATTTTTTCGATCAAAATCTCGACCAGTTCGTTCTTTTGCCCTATTCGACCTACACCAAGGTCATCAGCGAGGACCATCACGGTCTGTCGATCGCCATCAAAATCGACGACCGGGTGCCGCTTTCGCAGGCCAAGGACGAATTGACCGGCATCATGCGCCGCGTGCGCAAACTACCCCTGACCGAGCCCGACAATTTCGCGATCAACGAAGTGGACGTCTTGCGCGACCTGTACAACAAGCTGACCGGCGGACTGTACGCAGCGATGTTCGCGGTGGCCGGCATTTCGCTGCTGGTCGGCGGCATCGGCATCATGAACATCATGCTGGTGTCGGTGACGGAACGGACGCGCGAGATCGGCATCCGCAAGGCGCTCGGCGCCCGCCGGCGCTGGATCCTGTTCCAGTTTCTCTTCGAGGCGATGGTGATCGCCACGGCCGGCGGCGCCATCGGGGTTTTGTTCGGTTCGCTGGCCGCCCGGGCGATCGCGGCCTTCACTCCGTTGCCGGCGGTGGTGAAGACCTGGAGCGTGGTGGTCGGGCTGGTTTTTTCGAGCGGCGTCGGCATTTTCTTCGGGTTGTTCCCGGCGCGAGCCGCGGCCAAAAAAGATCCGATCGAAGCCTTGCGTTACGAGTAAATCGCCCGGTCCGGCCCCCTTTTGCACCGTATTAATAATAATCAGAAACATTCCACACAACCAAATTGTTATGCCGTGTCATTCCAACACGTTATCATCTGATTTGACCCCCTGGCCATCGTCGCGTAGTATGGCCGCCTGTCCCGGCTGGAAGCCGACATTTCGACGGAGGTACCTCGATGCGACCAGTGACTGTTTTCCTCGGCCTCGTGATTGGATTCCTGGCGATCGCCCTCGCGGTTCCGGCGGCGGCGAGCTACAAAGTCGGCCTGACGCACGGCACGAACAAACACCGGCCGGAATTCGACTTTGACGCCCTGACGACTTACCACATTTACGCCGCGCAAAACGAATGGGAACCTTTTCAGGTACTCATCCGCAACGATGCGGCGGTGACGAACATCGATGTGGTGGTCGACGAATTCACTGGACCCGGCGCGGCGATCACCCAGATCGAGCCCTACCGCGTCGCCTACGTGCCGGTGACGATCGACACCATCAGCCAGAATCCGCCCGACCCGTCCAACGTCGGCATGTGGCCCGACGGCCTGGTGCCGTTCGTCGATCACTTCGTCGGCGAAACCCGCGACGGCGCGCCGTTCGACCTCGAGGCGGATTTCGCGCAGGCGGTGTTCGTCGACGTTTTCATCCCGGCCGATCAGACGCCCGGCGACTACACCGCGACGGTCACCGTGACCGCCGACGGCCATGCCGACTGGACCGGCACCGTCACCTTGACGGTGTGGGATTTCGCCATCCCGACGGGCCTGTCGCTGGCCAGCATCTATCAATTCGGCGAAAACGCCGCCTACGAATTTCACCAGGCGCACGGCGGCGTGACGGATTTCGACACGCTGTGGTTGCGCTACATGCAGGAATTCGCCCGCCATCGCATTTCGATCAGCGATTCCTTTTCCAATCCGGGTTACGTCTGGAATTACGATACGTCCACCTTCGATTGGGACTGGTCCGCGTTCGACGCCAAATTCGGCCCGCTGTGGGACGGCACGTTCTATCGGCCCGGGTTCCAATTCACTTCCCTTCGCCTGCCCTATCCTCCCGGCGGCCGGCCCGGTGACGTGGCCGAGGAAGACTGGGAACGCGAATGGTGGGCCGGTTGGGCCGATCATTTCCGCGATCATGGCTGGACCGACATTCTCTTCCTGTACCTGCCCGACGAGCCGGACCCCAGCGAATATCCGGAACTGGCCGACTTGGCCGACAGGCTGCACAACGCCGATCCCGACTTGCGCGCAATGGTGACCGAGCAGATCAACGACGTGCTCACCGATCACGTGGACATCTGGACGCCGGACGAGCCGCTCTTTTCCGATTCCCTGCCGTGGCCGCCCTATCCCGAGGCCTACGACGAACGGCGCGCCGCCGGCGACACCACGTGGTGGTACAACTGCGTCAGCGCTTCGATGGGCATGGATTACGCCACGCACTTCGTCGATTACGAATCCACCCACATGCGCATCTGGACCTGGCTGACCCGCCGCTACGGCTTCACCGGGATCCTCTTCTGGCACACCAATTGGTTGCTACCCGAGATCGATCCCTGGGTTTCGATGTGGGCCGCGCAATTCTTCGTTCAAGGCGACGGCACGATCATCTACCCGGGAACGATCGACCACATTGGCGGCGAAACCGATATCCCGGTCGCCAGTCTGCGCATGAAATACCTGCGCGAGGCCATGGAAGATTACGAGTACTTCCATCTCCTCGATCAGCGCGGCGATGCCGAGTGGATGTCCGCGGTCGCCCGCACCGCGGCGCCGAAAACCTACCACTGGGAGAAGGATTGGAGCGTGCTGCTGGATTGGCGGCGTAAGGTCGCGGAAAAAATCCTCGGCGTGCTCGATGAGGATGCCCCGAATCCGCCCTCCGACCTGCAAGCCACGGCACAGGTCGAGGCGATCGCCGTCACCTGGACCAAGCCCGCCGCGGCCGACCTGGCCGGCTTCGAAATCTGGTACGGCCTGCATGAGAACGATTCCTTCTTCGGCGGCACCCTGGATGCCACGGCGACCGGCGCCGTCGTCAACGGCCTGCTGCCCGGCCGCGAATACCGCGTCTGGGCCAAGGCGTTCGACACCAACGGCAACCGGTCGGCGACCAGCGACGTGGTCACCGCCGTGCCGCTGGCCGACGAGGAAAGCGACGACGACAACGACGACGACGCCAAGGGCGACGACGACGATAACGGTTCGACCGACCGCAACGGCGTTTCGGCCGATCCGCTCCCGGAGAACTCCGCCGATGACGACGCGGCTGCCGGCTGCGGCGGGTGGAGGTAAGCCATGAACCACAATAAATCCTGGTTTCTGCTGTGCCTGCTCGGCTCGCTGCTCGCCCTGTGCCTGCTGCCCGGTTGCGATTGCGGCGACGATGACGACAACGACGACAACCAACCCGGCGATGACGACGACGCCTCGCCCGCCGACGACGACAACGACGACGCCTCGCCGGACGATGACGACGACGATGACGATGACGACGATAACGACGATAACGACGACGATGTGGTTTGCGACTACGCGAGCTACGATCCGTTGATCGACGAGGGCAACGCGCTCCTGAGCGCCGGCGACAACGAAGCGGCCTACGGCGCCTACCACGAGGCCCTGGATTTGTGCCCCGACGAACCCGACGCCAAAATGGGGCTGCTGATTTCCGACACCCAATGGTATCTGCAATTCATTTACCGGCTGATCGACTACATCATCAATTTCCCGGTGGCGGCCGACAAAGCCGACCCGAAAAGCATCGCTTCCATCTTTCAGGAACTGATCCGCGAACAGATGCTGCCGGTCACCGGCGAGATGATCGCCCTGGCCGACGATCTGCGCGCAAATCATCCGAAAGCGCGGTTCTTCATCGATCCGCTGCCGATGCTGCTGGTGGACGGCCACGCCGTGCTCGAAATGGCCGGCGAGTGGGATCTGGCCGATTTCGACAACGTCAAGGCCTTCGCGCAGATTCTGGAAGGCTTGTGGTACTTCCTGATCACCTACGATCTGCGCTTCGACCTGACGATCCTTTTCAACGCCGAACCGCCGGCCAGCCCGACGACCGAGGAACTCATCCACTTTTATGCCGGCCTGTTGCTGGAGATTCTCGACGATCCGAACTACCCCGACTTTTTGACCTTCCTGGACGACGGCGCGGCGAATCTGGAAACCTCGGCGTTGCAGGCCGGCCGCGGCTTGATCGGCGTAGTGACGGCCTTCTACAGCATGCGCGAGGAAACCGACCCGCAGGAAGACGACATCGCCGGGTACGTCGATGAAAACGGCAACGACCAATGGGACGAGGGCGAACCGTTCAAGGTGCCCTATTTCGGCGATCTGTGGCCGGAAGGCAACGTTTTCTTCGAGGATCTTTTCTACCTGATGAACGACCTGGGCGAGGCGTTTCTCGACACCGGCCCCGAGGACGTGCATCCCGCCAAACCCGATTGGTTCATGCTGAGCGACGTCAACTTCATTCTCGAATTCTTCGACGTGTTCGTGCCGGGCATCGCGCTGCCGGATATCTCCCTGCCGATCGGCCGCTTCTTCTATTCGCCGCCGGACGACGGCCTGCGCGGCGTCGTCCAAACCGTCGCGCAACTGCTCTACGATCTCACCGCGCCCGACGAAACGGAGGTGCTACCATGAAACGCCGGTTGCTTTTTCTGCTGATCGCCGCGCTCGGCGCCGGGCTTATCTCCTGCGCCGCCTCGAACGATGAAACCGTCGCCGACCACCCCGCCGCCGCGAGCCAGGCCGGCGATCCGGTCGCCCTCGACCACGGCGCCTCTGCCGGCGCCGACAACAACGGGGGCGGCAAGGTGTGCGAACCCGTCGCGCCGCCCGCGTTGCCGGAACCCGACATCGCGGATCCCTCGGTGGTGACGGTGGACGAGGACCTGTTTTTCCAGGTCGACGGCCAGCGCCTCTTCCCGATCGGCTTCTATTGGGCCCCCGAGGATTTGGCGGGGTTGCAGGCTTACAAGGAAGAAGGCTTCAACGTCGCGCTGGCGGGCGACGGCTGCTGCGAAGGCGACGAATTGCAAGCCCAGCTCGACATTCTGGACAACGCCCAGCAAGCCGGCGTGTTCATCATTCTGCGCGTCTGGCGGCCGATGGACCAGGTGCTGACCCGGCCCGAGGAAGAGCTCGCCGCCGAACTCGCCGCCCGCGATGTCTACGGCAGCCTGTTCGGCTGGTACACCTTCGACGAGCCCGGTATGGACGGCACCGACAAGACCGAGACCGCCCGCGCCCACGAAGTGCTCACGACCAACGACCCCGATCACCTCGACCTGCTGGTCGACACGCCCTTCAACGACTTCAGCATGTACATGGACGATTGCTCGGTGTTCGGCATCGACCCCTACCCGTCCGACTGGATGCCGCTCAGCTACGTCAAGGCGTCGCTGCTCGAGGCGCTGGACGCAGCCAACGGCGAAAAGCCGGTCATCGGCGTCCTGCAGGGCTTCAGTTGGGATGCCTACAACGGCATCGACTACGACGAATACCGGCCCAACGAGCGGGAGCTGCGCAACATGGCGTGGCAGTACATCGTGCTGGGCGCGCGCGGCCTGCTGCCCTGGAATTATTCCGCCGATTACGCCATCCGCGCCCAACCGGAAATCTGGGCCGACTTCCTCGAGACGGTCGGCGAGATCAACGAACTGGCCGGCGTGATCCTGACCAAGGACGTCACGCTCGATCTGGCGCCCGAAGCCGACTTCCCGACCATGTTCGATTACGCGGTCAAACAGGAAGACACGGCCTCGTGGATCCTGACCGTCTCCACCAACGAGCGCCCGATGAAGGTAGGCCTGGACCTGTCGGCGCTGGGAACGGGCTTGTGCATCGTCGATTACACGACCGGCGAGGTGTTCGTTCAGGATGAGAACGGCCGCATCGAGGTCAACTACGACTCGCTGCAAGCGCGCGTGTTGGAAGTGCTGGAATAGGCCGCGACGCGAAAATTCCCCCGGCCCGGCCGCGCGGCCGGGCTTTTTTTATCGATCCGCGACGCCAAAGAGAACGGCAAGCCGTTTTGCAACGGCTTGCCGCGCAGGGAGAAAAGAGACCATTCACCGAGCCAGTGGGAGGTCGAGGAAGCCGGTCTCACAAAAAGAGCTTTTGGGCCCGGCCGGTCGGCCTTGAATTCCCGCTAGACATTTCAATGCAAAACCCGTAGCGAATACCGGGCCCAAAATTCGTGTCGCATCTGTTGCCGCAGCAGCCGCAGCCGCGGCGGCAATTCCAGCCGCGGCGACGCCGCACCCTTCCCCGTGGGGTTTTCCCAATAGTCGGGCGTGCCGAAGTAATACGGCGCCCACGTCGCGCCCTCGAAATCGGGCGGCAACGCCTGCGCGACGCAGGACTGATCCAACGCCGCCTCGGGGTCGCGCAGGAAATCGACGAACAGCCGGTCGCCGCAGTGCTCGGCGTCCTCGGCCGTCGACAGCGGCGTGCCGCCCGAGACGTTGTGCGCGGCGTATTCGAATTCCACGAAGGTCTGGTGCGGCGCCTGGTAATGGTCGCGCAAGGCCACCGCGAAATCGTAAGGCGTCGCCGGGTCGAGCTTGCCCTGCATGATCAGCATCGGCACGTCGGTCTGCGGCCAGGTGTCGTCGTACGAATCGTGGTAGCGCGGCCATTTGAGGTAGATGTCGTTGCGGTCGTACCCCTTGCCGTAACCCATCAGGGTGTTTTCGTAGACGCCGTCCAGGTAGGCGACCAGATCGTCGTTCGTCGGAAAGGTCGGGTATTCCCACAATTCCGAAAACGTCTCGTGGAAGAACAACACGTCCGAAAAATAAAGCTGATCGGGGGTGTAGTCGTCGGTGCCGTCGGCGCCCGCCGCCCCTTTGCCGCCGCCGAAGACCGCGTAATACAGATTGACCAGCGCTTCTTTGTCGCCGTCGTCGCAGCGGTTCAGCCGGTAGACCAGCGCCGGCACCATGTCGTGGAGCGGCCAGTAATAAACCATCTGATCGATGAGGTACTTGGTGATTTCGGAGGTGAAGCCCGTCTCGGAGCAGAGGTTTTCCTCGTCCTGGCGGCGGAAGACGTCGCGCAAGGTGGCTTCCGGGTCGGGCAGCTTGGCGGCGCAGAACGCATCGTCGGCGCACAACTGCAAGATTCCCTTCGTCGCTTTGTCGGCGTACTCATCCTGAAAAACCATGCTGAAGACCGGCGGCACGTTGCCTTCGAACACCATGCCGTCCGCCTGATCCGGGAAGAACTGCAGATAGCGCTGGCCCCAGAACGTCCCTCCCGAGCCGCCCCAGATGACCACGTGCTTGCCGGTTTCCTTCGTGTGGTCGATGAGGGCGGCCAGGTCGATCGCCGAATTGGTGGCGTTGAAGGTCGCCAGATCGTCGCCGTAGTGGTCTTGCAGGTAGGCGATGCACAGGTTCATTTCCGGGTCGCCGATGTATTCGCCCATGAAGCTGTCGGGATCTTCCCATTCGGGACAACCCAGGTATTCGCTGTAACCGGTGCCGCGCGGGTCGAGCGTGTAGACATCCAGTTCCGGATAGAACGCCTGCATCTGTTCCATAAAGGAAGGAAATCCGATGGTGCCCGAGGCTCCGGGACCGCCGTGCAGGAGCCACAATTGCGCTTCGGCGGGCTGATGGGAGGAAAGCAACCGCTTGACCGCGACCGTGAATTTGCGTTCGCCGGGATCGAACCAGTCGAACGGCATCTCGACCCGCGCGCACTCGGCTCGATTGTCGCCGTATCCTTCATATAAAGAGCAGGTTTCCCAGTTCACCGTGATCTCGTCGAACGGAAAACCGTCATCGTCGTCCGCTTCGTCGTCGTCGGCATCGTCATCGCCTTGGTTGTCGTTATCGTCATCGTCCGACGAATCATCGCAACCGCCGAGACACAAAGCGCCGCAGCCCGCCAGCAGCAAAAACCAGAACCAACAACGCGGCAGATGCATGGAATCCTCCTTTTACCTGCTTGCCCGTGACGATTCTTCCAGCGGGGCCTCGAAGTCCGGCCGACTTCGACGGCAGTATAAGCAGGGCGTTTGGCGGATGTCAATTGTTTTTTACCAGTTTGAAAAGTTTTTTAACTGGTATTTTGGTTTAGTATTGGGTATAGTTGTCGGCGAATGGTTTTTTTCGTTTTCACGAAACGAGGCGTCATGGTAGAGTTGATCCCGACTTTTTGGTGGAGAATCGACCCCATGGCGCACAAATCGCGGCAGGCGCGGCAGAATCGTGACGAGGCGATCAAGCGGGAGATCAAACAGGTGCTCGGCATGTCCGTGCCCAAGTACATTGCCATCATGTACGGCCGCTCGCAAAAAGCCGCGCAGATCCTGTTCAACCAGCCCGAGCGGCGGCAGGAGCGCGACGAGGCCCTGCTCGACGAGATCCACCTCGCCTGCCAGAACCCCGACACCCTGTCCGCGCGGTTCATCGGGCACATCCTCGGTTCCGACCAAACGGTGCTCAGCCACATTCAAACCACGATCGACCTGCGCTTTCAAAGCCTGGAAGCGGGCAACACGGTCAAGAGCCTTTCGCGGCCGATGCTTTCCGATCAGCCGGCCATCCGCCAGATCGAAATGATCAACGACCGCTGGTTCTACCAGGCGCTCGACATGCAAAACGAGTGGCTGGAGGCGAAGAAGAAACAGGAACAACTGAAGGGCAAAGGGGCCGTGCACATCCCCTACACCCTCGAGCAGATCAAAAACGCCTTTCAGGTCGTCATCGACATGTGCCTGTTGATCATCGACCTGAAAACCGGCGAAAACTCCAAGCCGGCCCGCGAGGCCCTCGCCCGCGCCTACGCCCTCGCCTCGGCCGCCGCCATCCAGATCGGCCGTTACGACCTGATCGAGGAATTCGCCGCCCGCTGGCGCCAGCGCTTCGAGCTGCACACCGATCCCGACATCCCCCTGCGCGTGCGCAACCTGCTGCTGCAGAAGGAACTGTGGATCTTTAAGCGGAAGGGCGAGTACGCCGCCGGCCTGGAAATCGCCGCGACCCAGTGGGCCGTTTGCACGGCCGAGAAACCCGCCCCGCGCTGGATGGACCTCGAACCGCTGGTTTGCGCCGGGCTCGAACTGGCCGCGCTGCAACTGAAGAAGGCCAAGGACGAGAACGACGACGCCGCGGCCGCCCTCGCCCGCGAGCAAATCGGCCTCTGGCTGGAGCGCTTCGACAAGGCGCCCGAGCGCGCCGCCGAACTGGGCGAGTATTTGCGACAAGACCCCGAACTCGAACCGATCCGCGAGGAACGCGAACAACCCTCCCTTCGCGACAAATGGAGAAATCTGATGAAGAAGTTTGGTTTACTGGCAGTTCTCTTTCTCGGGCTGGTGGTCGGCTTCACCCTGCTGTCCGCCGTCGCCACGCCCACGACGGTCGACCATCACGCGGCCCTGACGGCGCCGCATTCCGGCGACCTGCCCACCCCCGCTCAACCCATCGAAACCGCCGGCGCCAACCCCGGCAAGCTCATTCAGGATCTGCTCAACTGGCTGTTCGGTGGGATGTCCAATTCCAGCGAGCGGTGCTGAGGAATGTCGAATTGAGAATGTAGCCTACCGAATGCCCCCATTCGACCTACATTCTCAATTCACTTTTTTCCCCATTTCGGATGGGCGCCACGGCCATCGATTCTTTGAATCGATGGCCATGGTTTTTAATAATGCGCGATCCTCTTCCTACTGTAGGAGCGGCTTAGCAGCCGCGATAAATGCCGCTATTTTGTTACGTGCGCTTGCTTTTTTTCCGAAGCGTATCCAGTAAAACCCATTGGCCGTCTTTGTTTTTAAATTCCCAAGCTTTCCAGCCGTTTAATGAACGTCTACCAATTATTCTCGCACCGGCAATGGAAGGAGAAGTGAAAATCGCCGCGCCGTATTGGATTGTGCCATCCTTATGGACCATGGCTTCGTAGATCGTATCCTTATATTTCAAGCGAATACGGGTGGGACGCGTGAAATAGCCGGCCAGTTTCGACTCGCGCGAAAGTTTTTCTTTTGGCTTCGGCGCCGGAGCGGCGCCCGCCTTGGCTTTTTTTCGCTTGGAGCCGAAAAGGTCGCGGTGCAGTTCTTGATAATAGCGGGTTAGATCGTTCTTGATCTTCCGTTCCAGGTTTTCGGAACCTTGCAGTTTTCCACTGGTCCTGTTTTCTTTCGGTTGCCAAATCCGGAGAATCAACGACTCCAGTTCCTTCATGTGTTCGTCATCATGGGTGATATAAACACTGAAGCGGTTCCAGGAATCGCTGTGGCGATCCCGCAGATGCGCGGCCAGACGGCCGGGTAAATTGGCCGCCAGGCCAACATATTTCAACCGCTCATCCATATAGAGCGCATAGATGCCGCATTGGCCTTGGACATAGCCGTTGAGGATTTTCCGATAATTGCTGTCCGCCAACATCTCCCGCGACAGGTTTTCGAGATGTCCGATGACCAGCGAGTTTCGAGAAAACTTCGATGACGGCATTACCATTCTCCCCATTTGGAATGATTGGTAGCGTAGCGAAACGAAGCACAACATGCAAGAACCGAGGATTCGCGGTGGCGGTCAATTTTTCTTGACTTTCTTTTCTTTCAAAGATATCCAGATTTTGCTGGGGGCGTAATCGAGGAGGGTGAAGGATGTTTCGGTTTCTCCTGGCGATTCTTCTGTGCGGCGCGACGCTGTTCGCCGTCACGCTGTTTTCGTTGTTTTCCTGCGGCGACGATGACGACGACGACAGCGGCGACCTTTTAAAAGAATATTGCGCCGATTACGTGGCGTATCTGTATTCCTGCAACTTCGACAACACCGACGCGATGGGCAATCCGCTGAATCAGTCTGAGGGCGAGACGCGCTGCCGCGCGATGAACGGCGAGTATCCCGACGCCTATCTCGAGTGCCTGCAGGATTGCGCGCAGGGCGAATGCAATCAATACGAAAATTGCGCGGCCGATTGCTGGGATTACAGCGACTACCCGGAATCCTGGCCCGCCCTCGCCTGGAAAGACCCCGCGACCGGCCTGGAATGGCAGGTGACCATCACCGCGGAACTGCCGTGGGCCGACGCCGCGCCGTATTGCCAAGGCCTTTCGCTCGACGACAAGGATGACTGGCGTCTGCCGAACGTCGACGAGTTGCGCACCCTGATCCGCGGCTGCCCGGCCACCGAGCCCGGCAGCGCTTGCCTGGCCACGACCGCCTGCACCGAGTCCGATGCCTGTCTGAACGACGCCTGCACCGCCTGCCTTTCCGGACAGGGCCTTTCCTGGGGCACCTACCTGCCGAAGGAACTGAACCCGTATCTGAACGACGACGGCGACTACGCCCCGATCGTCTGGTCCGCCACCGCCGTCGATCTCGGCGACGAAGAACCTTTCCGCTACATCGCCGATTTCAACGAGGGCTGGATCACCTACGATCCCGAGCCATACGCAGAAGACGGCGTGCGTTGCGTGCGCGGCGGCGAGTGAGCAAATCGGGCGCGACGACGATAGCGCCGGCGTTAAATCGACACCCTTGATCGTGCTTGGCGGGTCAAGGCAAAGCTTCCCGGCCGGATCGCTCCGGCCAGGCGCCCCGCAAAAACGCGGCGGTCTCGATCAGGAAGTAAAGAGTTTGGCGAACCGCGACAACACCCCTTCTTTTTTCGAGAGCAGGGTATTGAGTTCGCCGTCGTCCAGGTAAATGCCCAGGCACTCGGAGCATTTGTCGATCTTGATTCCCTCGAAATCGAGTTCGACCAATTCCATCCCGCATTTCGGGCAATGCATCCAGTGCGCTTCCTTCAGTTTCTTTTTCTCGGCGGCTTTCATCGCCTTGTGCTCTTCCTCGAGCTTGGCCTTACGGCGTTCAAATTCGATTTTGGCAAAATATTGATCCTCGGCCTTTTTCGCCATCTTCTTGGTTACGCTCATCCTCTCCCTCCGGACGAAAATTAATGTTGATGGCTTTCAATGTAAGGCTAAGCGCTCGTTCCGGCAACGGCAAAAACGGTGGTCGACCGGCCGCGCGGCCGCGTCGCGGCGGCGGGATGACGGGAAGGCCGACTCGGCAAAAAAGAAAAGAGCCCGCTGGCTCCCGCCAGCAGGCCCTTCGTGCCGATCGGGGCGACTGGATTTGAACCAGCGGCCCCCTGAACCCCATTCAGGTGCGCTACCAGACTGCGCTACGCCCCGCGATCGTTCGCCTCTTTATCAGAAAATGGGCCGGATTACAAACCGGATTCAACCGTGCGTTTGATTTCCAGGATCTCCTTCTTAATCTTTTTCAGGATTTCCGTAAACTCCTCACGATTGAAGCTCATGGTGAGCTGTTGATGGCCTTGATCGACCCGTTTGCGGCTGCGTTCCATCAGCACTTTCTTCGCGCCGGCGATGGTGAATTTTTCTTCGTAGAGCAGCCGCTTGATTTCCAGGATCAGTTCGACTTCCTTGCGCCGATAGAGCCGTTGATTGGTCCGCGTCTTGGACGGCTTGACGATATTGAACTCCGTTTCCCAGTAACGGAGCACGTACGGTTTGACTCCCGTGATCTCACTGACTTCACCGATCTTGAAGTACAGCTTGTTGGGAATCTGGCTGGCGTTAAAAACCGCCATCGCCCGACCAATCCCCTATGCGAAATTAATTAAACGTTTTTCAGTGCGTTCCGCAGCACCTGACTCGGCTTGAAAGTCAGGACGCGGCGCGCCGTGATTTCGATCTCGTCGCCGGTCTGCGGATTGCGGCCCACGCGCGACCGTTTTTCGCGAACCACGAAGTTGCCGAAGCCGGAAATTTTAATTTTCTCGCCATTTTCCAGCGTTTCTTTGATGAGATCGAACACTAATTCGACGATCCGGGCCGATTCCTTTTTGGAAAAGCCCACCCGCTCGTAAATAGAATTTACCAAATCGGCTTTCGTCATCGGCACATTCCCCCCTCTAGTATAGTCAAGATATTTACCAGATCGAAAAAGAGAATGCAAGACCTTTTATCTTTGATATCAACGCTTAACCGGCTTTGCTTCAACTATTCTCTGAGGGTTGCCCCCCAACGCTCCTGAAGCATCATCAGGATTCGCCTCGTCAAACCGTCGGCGTCTTTGTCTGAAAGGCTCTTCGAAACATCCTGGTAACGCATCGAGAACGCGACGCTTTTCTTCCCTTCCGGAATTCCCTTGCCGGTGTAGACGTCGAAAACCTTCACTTCGGAAATGCGCGCCGGATTGATCTCGGCGATCGCGCGAACCATCTCGTCCACCGGCGCCTCGGCGTCGGCCAGAACCGCCAGATCGCGCAGCATCGGCGGATATTTACTGACCGGGCGCAAGACCAAACTCTCGCCGGTCGACTCGCTGAGTACGTCCAGATACAATTCGCCGGCGAAGGCCTCGTCGCGGATTTCGAACTTTTCGAGGACTTCGGAGCGCAATTTGCCGAAGATGCCCGCCGGCTTCTCGCCGATCAACAATTCCGCGCTGACGCCCGGCAGGTATGGGCCCGAAGCGCTTGGCCGCCGCCAGGTGGAGCCGGGAATCCGCAGCAAAATGAGCAGCCGCTCAACAAGACCCTTCAGGTCGAAAAAGTCGACGTTTTCCTTGCCGTAGGCCCAGGACAGTTCGTCCCGCCGCCCGGAAAGCAGCAAGCCCAGGCGATAGGGCTCGTCGGGCAATTCGTTTTTATCGGTACTCTTGGGCAGATAAACGCGCCGCGCCTCGAACACCTGCACATCGAGGACGTTGCGGGCCTGGTTGTAGGCCAGCACCTTGAGCAGGCTCGGTAGCAGGGTGGTCCGCATGATCGCCAGCTCTTCACTGAGCGGATTGAGCAGCCGGATGCCTTCCGGCGCGCCGACCGCGGCCAGCGAAGCGGGATCAAGGAACGGCAGGGTGTTGAGTTCGGTTAGCCCCATGCCCACCAGTTCCTGGCGGAGAACGCGCAGGACGGGTCGCAGGCGCCAGGGCTTGTTTTCGAAATCCGCGCCCAGGTGGATCGTCGGCGGGATGTTGTCGATGCCGTACAGCCGGGCGATTTCCTCGGCCAGATCGACCTCGCGTTCGAGATCGACGCGGAACGACGGCACCTCGACTTCCAGGCGTTCGTCCGTTTTGACGACGACTTTCAATTCGATGGACGAAAGCAGGTCGCTCATCCGGTCGGCCGAAAGTCGCACGCCGATCAGATCGTTGACCCGACCGACGCGCATGGCCACTTTTTGCGGCGCGCGCAACGCCGGGTAGTTGTCGATGTAGCCGGACTCCACGGTGCCGCTGGCGAGTTCGGCCATCAGGCGGGCGGCGCGATGGGCCCCCAACACCGCGTAATCGATGGCCGTGCCGCGTTCGAAACGGTGGCTGGATTCGGACATTAGGCCGAGGCGCTTGCTGGTGCGGCGGATGCCCGATGGCTGAAAATAGGCGGCTTCGATGAAGACGTCGACCGTCCGGTCGGTGACCAGACTGTTCTGCCCGCCCATGATGCCGGCGAGCGCGACGGGTTTTTCGCCGTCGCAGATCAAGAGGTCGTCGGCCGTCAAGCGGCGCGGCTGATCGTCGAGCGTGACGATGGTTTCGCCGTCGCGCGCGCGGCGGACGACGATTTTTCGCCCGGCGAGGAAATCGTAGTCGAAAGCGTGCAGCGGCTGGCCGTATTCGAGCAGGACGAAGTTAGTGATGTCGACGATGTTGTTGATCGCCCGTACGCCGGCCGCTTCCAGCCGGTGGACCATCCAGAGGGGCGACGGCGCGATCCGCACGCCTTTGACGAGCATGCCGCAGTACCGCGGGCACTTGTCGGGGTCGACGATCTCGACGGTCATCGCCCGGTCGATTTCCCCGCCGACCGGTTCCAGTGCCAACGCCGGCATTTTCAGCCGGCCGCCGGTCAGCGCGGCCACTTCGCGGGCCAGGCCGATGACCGACAGGGCGTCGGGCCGGTTGGGCGTGACGGCGATCTCGAAGGACCAGTCGTCCAGGCCGGCCGCTTCCAAGGGCTCGCGGCCGAGGGGCGTTTCGGGCGGCAGCAGCCAGATGCCGCTGTGGTCTTCCGACAAGCCCAGTTCGCGGCGGCTGCAGAGCATGCCGAAGCTTTCGACGCCGCGGATCTTGCTTTTTTTCAGCTTGCCTTCGGGTAATTGGGCGCCGATCCGCGCCAGGACGCCGACCTTGCCGGCGACGACGTTGGGCGCGCCGCAGATCACTTGAAAGCGCTCGACGCCGTCGAAGACGGCGCAGACGGTCAACTTGTCGGCCTCGGGGTGGCGATCGACTTTTTCGATCAGCGCCGTGACGACGCCGGTATAGCCGCCGCCGACGGGGCGCAAGTCCTCGACCTCGAAGCCGGCCATGGTCAGCCGGTGCGCCAACTCCGGCGGCGTGAGGTCGAAGGCCACGTAATCCTGCAACCAGCGATAGGTGACACGCATCAGAACTGCCTCAAAAAGCGCAAATCGCCCTCGAAGAAGAGGCGAATGTCATCAACGTTGTAGCGGAACATCGCCAGCCGTTCGATGCCCATGCCGAAAGCGAAGCCGGTGACGGTTTCCGGATCGTAGCCGGCCCCGGCGAAGACCGCCGGGTCGACCATGCCGGAGCCGAGGATTTCCTTCCAGCCGGTGCCTTTGCAAACGGGGCAGACACCGCCGCCCTGCCGCCCGTCGCCGCCGCAGACGAAGCAGGAGATGTCCAGTTCGGCCGACGGCTCGGTGAACGGGAAGAAGCTGGCGCGAAATCGCGTTTTCGTGTCGGCGCCGAAGAATTCGCGGACGAAGTTGTTGAGGATGCCCTTCAGGTCGCCGAAGGTCACCTGGCGGTCGACCAGCAAGCCCTCGACCTGCGAAAACATCGGGTAGTGGCTGGCGTCGATCGCGTCGGAGCGATACACCCAGCCCGGAGCCAACATGCGGACCGGCGGCTGGTGGCGCTGCATCACCCGCACCTGCACGGGGCTGGTGTGCGTGCGCAGCAGCACGTCGCCGCCGATGAACAACGTATCCTGCATGTCGCGCGCCGGGTGATCGGGCGGGAAGTTCAGCAGGTCGAAGTTGTATTTGCCCAACTCGACCTCCGGACCGTCTTCCCACACGAACCCCATGCGCTCGAAGACCCGGACGATCTCATCCAGCGTTTCGCTGAGCGGATGCAGGCTGCCGTGCGGCGGCCGGCGACCCGGCAGCGAGATGTCGACCCGCTCGGTCTGCAACGCGGCTTCCCGTTCGCGAGCCTGAATGCGCTGCTTGCCCTCGTCCAACGCGGTTTCGAGGGCCGCCTTGCACTCGTTCACCAGTTGGCCGATGCGGGGCCGCTCCTCGGGCGACACGTCTTTCATGCCGCGCAGCAGTTCGGTCAAACTGCCCTTTTTACCGAGGACGGCCACCCGCACCGCATCGAGCGCCGGGAGATCGACCGCGCCGGCGATCGCCGCCGACGCCGCTTGTCGGATTTGTTCGATGCGTTCCTGCATGGTCATCCCGTTCAGGCGTTCTTCGCCTTCTCCACGATGATGCCGAAGGCGGCCGGATCGTGAATCGCCAGGTCCGAAAGCACTTTCCGGTCGATGACGATGCCGGCCTTCTTGATGCCGAACATCAGGCGCGAATAGCTCAAGCCGTGCGCATGCGCCGCCGCGTTGATGCGGATGATCCACAGCTTGCGGAACTCCCGCTTCTTGTTGCGGCGGTCGCGGTACTGATAGACCATCGCCCGACGCACGGTTTCGTGCGCGGTGCGGAAGATCTTGCTGCGGCCCTGATAAAAGCCCCGGGCGCGGGCCAGTAAGCGCTTACGACGACGACGACTTTTAAATCCACCTTTGGCGCGTGGCATGATGATTCTCCTTTCGACTCATTTTCAAGGTAACGGCCGCGACGAACCGCGGCTCAGACCAACAGCAGCTTGCGAACGTTGGCCCGGTTGGTCTGATCGACTTCCTGGCTCCGACGCAGCTTGCGCTTCCGCTTGGTCGTTTTTTTCGTGAGGATGTGGCTCTTCATGGCGCGCGACCGCACAATGCGCCCCGAACCGGTCACTTTCATCCGCTTCGCGGCGCCACGCTTGGTTTTTGCCTTCGGCATAGGATCCCTCTCCTTTCAAAACGGAGAGCCCACCCCCACCTCGCCGCGGCGACGTTCGCCGCCGGCCAGGTTCCGGGCTTGGGCTTTACTGATGCTCCGACTTACTTCTTCGTTGGGATGAGGAAGATGAACATGTTGCGGCCTTCCATCCGGGGCTCGCGTTCAAGCTTTCCCACATCGGCAATATCCTGGATGATGCGATCCAGGATTTTCGCTCCCAATTCGGAATGGACCACCTCGCGGCCGCGGAACATGATGGTCGCCTTGACCTTCATGCCCTTTTCCAAGAAATCGCGAATATGTTTCAGTTTGAACTGAAAATCATGTTCGCCGGTCTTGGGCCGCATTTTGATCTCTTTGACCTGAACCACCACCTGGTGTTTTTTGGATTCCTGCGCTTTTTTCTCGGTTTGATACTTGAAGCGGCCGTAATCCATGATTTTGCAGACCGGCGGCGTTCCGTTGGGGGCGACTTCCACCAGATCAAAGCCTCGTTCCAGGGCGATTTCGGTGCCCCGGCGCGGATCCATCACGCCCAGCGTGGTTCCGGTTTCATCGATCACCAGAACCTCGCGGCAGAAAATCCGCTCGTTGATGCGGTGGGCCGGTTCCTCTTTCTTCGGTTGCGCACGAACGTTCTTCGCTATGGCGGCACTCCTTTCTTTGCGGTGTCGCCGGGCGGCCCCGGGGACAACCGTTTGTTAATCGAATCGCAGACCACAGGCTGCGGTAATGAAAACGTATTTTAAATGTAAAAGAGCGCTTTGGCAAAAGCCAAGCGCCCCAATCCCGGTAGGCAAAGCAAAACGATAGTTGTCGTTTCCGGGAACGGGGTGCGGCTGGTTAGCCGTCTTGGGCTCTTGGCCCCGCCTGCTTTGGCGAACCCTTGTCCACAGTGGCCGATTTTTCAGGCCTTTTCTGTTAGGCACGGAGGGAATTGAACCCACGACCCCTACCGTGTCAGGGTAGTGCTCTAGCCCCTGAGCTACGTGCCTGAACGAGGGACAAGTTTTAATCTCGAATCACCAAATCTGTCAAGGGTAAAAATATCGGTTCCGCGGTTCGCGGATTATTTCGAAAAAACGCCCAGATAGATCGGCACGTTGACCGTCGAGCGGATCGCAAAGGACGCGTCGGGATAGTTGAGGACCATTTGCGTGCTCGTCCCGCCGTCGCAATTGATCGCCCGCCAGACGCCCAGGCCGCGCGGCTCGGGGTCGGCCAGCACCTTCGCTAATTCCGGCAGCGACAGGCCGCCGAGCAGATCGTCGGTCGCGGAGAGGATCACGCGGCCCCGGCGATCGACGCTGATCGCGGTGCGGCGGGAAACGACCTGGGCGTTGCGGAAATGCGATTGCGCCTCGCCGTCGGTGACCAGCCAGGGGCCGGCCTGAAACGCCTGACTGACCCCGGTCAGATCGACGCTGGTACGGTGCATCAGATAGGCCCGGCGGTCGCGTAGAAAAAAGACACCGTGGTGGATGCTGCCCTCCGGCCGCAACGGGGAAACCGTCTGGCCGTCGATGATCAGCAAACCCATGACCTTCATTTCCGGATCGAAAAAGCTCGCGTTGATCAGGGCCACCGCGCGGTTCTGCTCGGCGAGTATCTCCATGTCGACCGCCGGCAATTCCTCCGGCGGCACCTGGAGCATGCGCAGATCCCAGAGGAGCGGATCGATCCGCAGGGCGACCAGATGGAAACCGGCCAACCAGCGCCCCTGCCGCCCGAAATCCAGCCAGCGCAGTTCCAGGCCATCGGCCAGCGTCCGCCAGGCGCCCGGATCCTTGAGGCGCAACTCGTGGGTTTCCTGCCGGCGCTCGGCCACGTACTTGGTCACCTGGGTCTCGACCCACTCCGGGTTGAAAAACACCCAGACCAGCGGCGCGACGATCAGGACGGCGGCCACGGGGATGAGCAACCAGCGACGGCGTTTATTTTGGGGCGGCACCGCGATAGAACCCTCCCGACTTGTAGCGATGCACCAGTCGTACCGCCAATACCTGCAAGACCGCGGTGGCCGGCACGGCGATCAGCATGCCGAGCAAACCGGCCAGTTCGGCCCAGATCAGCAGCGCGAAAATCACCGTCACCGGGTGCAAGCCCAATTTGTCGCCGACGATCTTGGGCGTGATCAGGTTGCCTTCCAGGGCCTGGGCGACCAGGAACACGGCCACGACACCCAGCGGATGCTGCCAGTCTTGGTATTGCAGGAGGGCCATCAACAGCGCGGGGACGATCCCCAATACCAATCCGAGGTAGGGAACGATGGAAGCCAGGCCGGCGAACAACCCGATCACCAGCCCTAACGGGATATCCAGGATCAACCAAAGGCCGACGGAATAAAGCGAACCGAGAATCAGCGCGACGGTGATCTGCCCGCGCAGGAAATTGGCGACGATGACGTCGACCTGGCGCATGAACTCGGCGAACGGTTCGCGCCAGGGCAGCGGAATCAGTTCCACCGCGCCGGCGTTGATGCGGTCGATATCGCGCAGCAGGTAAAACCAGGCGACCGGGATCACCAGCAGGGTCAGCAGGCCGGTGATGAATCCCAGGACGCCGCTCCAGGCGTTCTTCAACGCCGAGGTGACCGGCGAATAAACCGCCTGGGCGATTTGATTGACCGTGTCGCGGTTCGCGTAAAAGAAGCCGCGGATGTCCGCGTCGGTGCGCGGCAGTTCGATGCCCAGGGTCGCCTCGATTTGCGGCAGCAGCGTGCCGGTCAGCCAATCGCCGTAGTTCGGCAGTTCCTGCGAGAGGCGCTGCAGCTCATGCAAGACGGTCGGCACGAGAATCAGATCGATGAGCACGGCGCCGAGGATCAGGCAGACCGCCAGAACGGCCACGCCCGCCGTGCGCGGCACGCGCCGGCGCTCCAGCCGGTCGACCAGCGGATCGCAAATGTAAGCCAGCAGCCACGCCAGCGCGAGCGCCGTGAGGATTTGGTGAATCCGCGCGATGAACCAGAACATCAGGCAAAGCCCGGCCAGCAGCACGAGCAACTTGATCCACTTGTTGGCCCAGATGTCCTTCAGGAAGCTCACCGCCCGCTCCTTTCGTCGTTACTTCTTTTTCGGCGGCGCTTCCGGTCGCGGCAACAGGCGGACTTCCAGGGTCGCCATGTTCGGCTGGCTGATCAGTTCGACCAATTCGGCCTGATACCGATCCGCTTCCAGGCGCAGGCGATGGCCGCCGGCGGTCAGCGGCAGGCCGCCCTTTTCCGCCGTGAACGCCGCGGCGCGGCCGACGTAAACGCCGTCCAGGAAGACCTTGGCGTCGTCGGGAGTGATTTTCAGCGGAACGCTGACGGTCGGCGCGTCGCCGTTGATTTTTCCGAGCGGCGTGGCGCAGGCGGTCAACGCGGCCAAGAGAATCAGACACCAGAAGAATCGTCTCATCGCGGCTCCAGTTGGTATTGCAACAGATTGCCCTTTTGGCCGGAAGGTTTCAAGACAAAGCTGGTCGCCTTGACGGTGGCCAGGTCGGCGGCGAACTGTTCGACCGATCCGGCGTAAACGACGGCGAAGCGCACCCGCCGGCCCGGCTCGAAGGAATCGAGTTCGGCCTTCTGCACGTAGGCCCGGTTGCGCAACAGCGCTTGCACTTCCTGCAGCTTGTCGAAATCGGCTACTTTCAACAGTTCGACGTAAATCACGCCCGGCCCGGTTTCGGCCAGCTTGCCCTGCTTGCTCAGCGTCTCCATCATCGCGCCGAACAGTTCCTTGGCGGCACCGTCGTAGCGCCCGTCGCAAGCGCCTTCCGCCGGAAAGCGGTATTGGAACGCCGCGGCGATTTTTTCGGCCGGCGCGTCGACGACGCGGATCTTGGCCGTCTGGTCGCAGCGCTCGTCGCGCGTTTCCGCCGGCGTTTCATCGTTCAGTTGCAGCAAAATGAGCAGGCGGATGTTTTTCACCGTCGCGACGCGGGCCAGGTCTTCCAGCCGGTTTTCGCGCAGCGCCGTCTGCGACGATTGGTTGCCGAGCAATTCCTCGGCCTCCGCCGCGGTGGCGAGCGGTTGGTTGGCCAGATCGAATCGTTCGCGCAGCGGTTCGTCCATTTCCGGCGCGACGGCAAATCCGCCCGGCCGCTCCCGATAGGTCAACAACAGTATTTCCGTCTGGCGGCGGGCCGCCGGCGGCGCCACCCCGATCGCGCGTACTGTCTCGCGCAGGCTGTCGAGCTGGATGCGCGCCTCGAGCGACAAGTGGAGCGTGGCCGCGCGGACCTGTTGGTCCAGCACCTGGTAGCTGGTCACGTAGCGTTGCGGCTTGCGCAGCACGCGTTCCTTGATCGCTTCTTTTTTCAGCGCGAGCTCCTCGGGCGGCGCGACTTGCGCCAGCGCCTGTTCGACCGCGGCCGCGAGCGCGACCGTCACCGCCTTGGCCTTGGCGGCCTCGAGATTGAGGGCGCTCAGCGACACGTCCGCCTCGCCGGTGAACAGGCCGAGTTCCTCGGCCCGCACCGCGACCGCCAGAACCGCCAACAGGATCAGGAGCCAGCCGGATCGCCACACGGGGCATCCTCCTCTTCCACAAAGTCGCGCAACATCCCCGCGAGGCGCCGGTCGGCGCGGAGGCGCAGGAGCGCGTCGTTGCCTTCGAAGATCTCCTCCAACACCTCGCTCTGGGTGCGCACATGATACAACAAATCCTGGCGGGCCAGGGGGATCCGCAACCGCAACAATTGCCGCTCCCGGCCCAGGATCGTCGCCAGGGCCTGCAGCAGATCATCCAACCGGAGGCCCGTTTTCGCGCTGATCGCGACCGCCGGCTGGTTGTTGGCCACCAGGCGTTCCACCCAACCGGCCGACTCGATCAAATCCAGTTTGTTGAAAACCGTCAGCCGGGGCCGGTCGCCGGCGCCGATTTCCTCGAGCACCTCCAGCACGGACCGGGTCTGGCGCTCCATCTGCGGATGGCTGGCATCCACCACGTGCACCAGGAGATCGGCGACCAGCACTTCCTCGAGGGTCGCTTTGAAGCTTTCGACCAGTTGGTGCGGCAGGCGTTGGATGAAGCCGACGGTGTCGGCCAGATGCGCCCGCAGATTGCCCGGCAGGCGCAATTCGCGGATCGTCGGATCGAGCGTGGCGAAGAGTTGATCCTCGACGAACACGCCGGCGTCGGTCAGCGTGTTGAGCAGCGTGGATTTTCCGGCGTTGGTGTAGCCGACCAGGGCGACGGTCGGCAGGCCGTGCTTGCGCCGGCCGGTCCGTTGCAATTCGCGGGTCGCCCGCACCTTGACGAGCTGCCGCTTGAGCGCCCCGATCCGCTGGCGAATCCGCCGCCGGTCGATTTCCAGGTCCGTTTCGCCCGGCCCGCGCGTGCCGATGCCGGCGCCCTGCCGCGAGAGGTGCGCCCACATTCCGCGCAGGCGCGGCAGCAGGTACTCATACTGGGCCAGTTCGACCTGCAGGCGGCCTTCGCTCGTCCGCGCCCGCTTGGCGAAGATGTCGAGGATCAGGCCGGTGCGGTCCATGACCATGACCTCGAATTCCTTTTCGAGGTTGCGCTGCTGCGACGGCGACAGATCGACGTCGAAGATCACGCACCGCACTTCCGCGGGCAGTTCGGCGATCTGTTCCTTGATGCGCAGGACCGTGCCGGCGCCGATGAAGGTCGCGGGAGTGGGACGGCGGACTTCGCAGAACAGACGCATCGCCTCGCCGCCGCCGGCGGTTTCCAGCAGGCGGCTCAGTTCCTCGAGGGATTCATCGAGCTGGTCGCGATCGGCGTCGCGCGTCCGGCAACCGACCAGGATCGCCAGATCTCGCCAGTCGTGGGACCGCATGTTCGGCGGGGACGGATCAGCCGGCCATGAAGCTGACTTTGATCGTCTTGTCGATGTGGATATTGGCAATGGCATGCTTGTAGATCAGATGCAGGCGGTCGGCCTCGACGACGACGCAGTAATTGTCGAAGCTCTTGAGCATGCCCTCGATGACCTTGCCGGTCAAAAGCTCGATCGTCACCGGGACCCGCTCCTTGCGCATCGAATTGATGAACTGGTCCTGCACGTTGATGCGCACCTTCTTGTTCAGATCATGCTCCCCCATCATGCCACCTCATTCGGGAATAAAAAGCTTCCCTCATTGAAAGTTGACCACCCCGGGGCCGAAGATCGCTCGCACCTCTTCGACCAGATCATCCGAAGGACTAAGTCCCAGCCGGTTTGGCAATACAAACGTCGCCTCACTGCGATCGGGAATTTCCAGATGAATCACCCCCCGGCAGGAACCGGGATGGCGATGAATGCACTCCGCCAGCCGTTGCAGTTGCCCCTTGGACAGACCGACCGTGCGCAAGTTGAAGTGCACTTCATTACTGCATACTTCGGGCGCTTTCACAAGAGGAATCGCTTTTTCCACCAGCAGGCCGTTGCCGCCGTCGCGTAGGTCGATCTTGCCGAAAAGCAGCGCGGGCTGTTCGAGATTTTCCAACAGGGCGGCCGATTTTTCGAGCGCCTCGGCGAACAGGGTGACGCGGAACGGCGCTTTCTGGTCCTCGGCCATGCCCATCGCCATGGGCTTGCCGGTCTTGGTCATTTTTTTGTCGAGGGCGGTGAAGACCGCGGCGATCCGCACCTCGCGGGCGGCCGTGGCGTCGCGCAGAGTCTCGGAATCGGCGTTGGCGAAGCGGTCGATCAGCAGCCGGTAGTCGTCGAGCGGATGCCCGGTGATGAAAAACCCGAGCGCTTCCTTTTCGAACCGCAGCAGTTCGTCGTGCGACCATTCCGGCACGTTGGGCAGCGCCGGCGCGGCCGCGGTCGGGTTCTTGGCCTCGAGCATGCCGAACAGGCTGGTCTGGCCGGAATCGCGGTCCGTCTGCCGGCGGACCGCCTGATCCATCGCGCCCTCGACCGCCGCCAGCAGTGCCGCGCGATGCGGCTCCAGGCTGTCGAACGCGCCGCACTTCACCAGGCTTTCGACCACGCGCTTGTTGGCCTTGCGTACGTCGATGCGCTCACAAAAATCGTACAACCCCTTGAACGGCCCGTCCTTCTGGCGCGCCTCGATCATGCTCAGGACCGCGCCCTCCCCGACGTTTTTCACCGCTTCCAGGCCGAAACGGATCTGCCCCTTCTTGTTGATGGTGAATTCCCGGCCGCTCTCGTTGACGTCGGGCGGCAGCACCTTGATGCCCAGGTCGCGGCATTCGGCGATCTTGGCCATGATCTTGTCGGAATCGTTCTTTTCCATCGTCATCAGCGCGGCCATGAACGCCGAGGAATAATGGGCCTTGAGGTAAGCCGTCTGGTAGGCGACCAGCGCGTAGGCGGCCGAATGGCTCTTGTTGAAGCCGTATTCGGCGAATTTTTCCATCATGTCCCAGATTTTTTCGACGGCGTTGCGGGCCAGGTGCTGCCGCGCCGCCCCTTCCAAAAACTTCACCTTGAAGGCGGCCATCTTGTCGATTTTTTTCTTCGCCATGGCCCGGCGCATCAGGTCGGCTTCGCCCAGGCTCATGCCGCCGACGACGTGCGCGACCTGCTGCACCTGTTCCTGGTAGACCATCATGCCGTAAGTCGATTCGAGGATTTTTCCCAGGATGTCCAGGTCGTAGACGACTTTCTGCTCGCCCTTCTTGCGGGCGATGAAATCGTCGATCATGCCCGAGCCGATCGGGCCGGGCCGGTAGAGCGCGTTGATGGCGGTGAGATCCTCGATGCGATCGGGCTTGAGCCGCACGAGCAGATCGCGCATGCCCGGCGATTCGAACTGGAATACGCCGGTGGACAAGCCGCGGCCCAGCAGCGCATAGGCCTCGGGGTCGTCGAGCGGGATGCGGTCCATGTCGATGTCGATGCCGTGCACCTCGCGGATCATGCGCAGGGTCTTGTCGATGACCGTCAGCGTCTTGAGGCCGAGAAAATCGAACTTGATCAGGCCGGCGGTTTCGACGTCGTTCTTGTCGAACTGGCAGACGACGTTGGCGTCCTTGTCGAGCATGAGCGGCACGCATTCGCCGAGCGGCTGGCGGCTGATCACCACGCCGGCGGCGTGCGTCGAAACGTGCCGGGGCAGCCCCTCGAGCGCCCTGGCGTGGAACCACAACTCGCGCGCCCATTCGGCGTCCTTGAGCAGCCGCTCGACATCCGGCGTCTTTTCGGCCTTGGCCAGGGTCATGTTCAGGTCGTCAGGAATCAGCTTGGCGATCGAGTCGACCTCGCCGAACGAATAGCCCATCGCGCGGCCGACGTCGCGCACGACCTGGCGGGCCTTCATCGAGCCGAAGGTGGCGATCTGCGAGACGTGCGCCTCGCCGTACTTTTCGGAAACGTAACGAATGACCTCGTCGCGGCGTTCGGCGCAGAAATCGACGTCGATATCCGGATTGTCCTGCCGTTCCGGGTTCAGGAATCGCTCGAACAACAGGTTGTAACGGAGCGGATCGATGTTGGTGATGCCCAGCGCGTAGGACACCAGCGCGCCGGCGGCGCTGCCGCGCCCCGGCCCCACCGGGATGCCGTGGTCCCGCGCCCAGCCGATGAAATCCTGCACGATCAGGAAATAGTCGGCGAAGCCTTTCCGCGTAATCAGGTCGATCTCGATTTCCAGCCGTTCGGCGTAGATTTTTTCCACTTGCATCCACGGCCCGTCGCGCTGCTCGTCGTGGCTTTCCCGCAGCGGTTTCAAGCGCCGCAAAAGCCCGGAGCGCGCCGCCTTGGTGAAGGTGGAAATCGAGTCCTCGCCCCGCGGCGTCTGGTAAGCCGGGAACACCGCCGCGCCGAACTGCGGCACGAACGTGCAGCGTTCCGCCACCTCGAGGGTATTGCGCAGCGCCGCCGGCAGATCGCCGAAGGTCTCGGCCATCTCGGCGCGGGTGCGGAAGTAGATCTGGTCGGAGCTGAACTTGAACCGCTTGGGGTCGTTCATCGTCGCGCCGGTCTGGATGCACAGCAAAATTTCGTGACTGCGCGCGTGTTCGCGGTCGAGATAATGCGCGTCGCAGGTGGCGACGACCGGCAGTTCCAACTCCCGGGCGATTTTCAACAGGTCGACGTTGGCCTTTTCCTGATCTTCCAGGCCGTTTCGTTGGATTTCGATGTAGAAACGCCCCGGGAACACCTGGCGATACCAGTCGGCCATCGCCAGCGCCTTGTCGTAACCCAGTTCGAGCAGCGTGCGCGGCACCATCCCCGAGAGGCACGACGACAGGCAGACGAGCCCTTCGCTGTGCTTCTCCAGCAGCTCCCGGTCGGCGCGCGGCCGGCCGAACAGCCCCGAGGTTTTGCCCTCGAGGTGCGCGGTGTTGATGATTTGCAGGAGGTTGCGCCAGCCGGCCTCGTTTTCGCAAAGCAGCACCTGGTGATAGGCCCGCGGCTGCTCGTTCGACTTGTCGTGCCGGCTGCCGTGCGCCAGGTAGACCTCGCAGCCGATCACCGGCTTGATGTTGTGGTTCTTAGCCTGGTAGGCGAATTGCACGACGCCATGCAGATTGCCGTGATCGGTGATCGCCACGGCTGTCTGGCCGTCGCGCTCCGCCTTGTCGAACAGGTCGCTCAGCTTGATCGCGCCGTCCAGCAGCGAATAGGCCGTGTGGACGTGCAGATGGACGAATTCCGCCGTCATGCGCTTATTCCCATTCGATGGTGCTCGGCGGTTTGGACGAAACGTCGTAGACGACGCGGTTGATTCCCTTGACCTCGTTGATGATCCGGTTGCTGGCGGTGCCGAGCACGTCATAGGGCAGATGGACCCAGTCGGCGGTCATGCCGTCGACGCTGTGCACGGCGCGCAGGGCGCATGTGTTTTCGTAGGTGCGCTCATCGCCCATGACGCCGACGCTCTTGACGGGCAGGAGTACGGCCAGCGCCTGCCAGATCATGTCGTACAGGCCGGCGCTCCGCAGTTCCTGAATGAAAATCGCGTCGGCTTCCTGCAGAATGCGCACGCGTTCCGCCGTCACCTCGCCGATGATGCGCACGGCCAGGCCCGGCCCCGGGAACGGGTGTCGCCCGACGAGTTCCGCCGGCAGGCCCAGTTCGCGGCCGACCTGCCGCACCTCGTCCTTGAACAATTCGCGCAGCGGCTCGATCAGTTCGAGGTTCATTTTTTCGGGGAGGCCACCGACATTGTGGTGGCTCTTGATGGTCGCCGAAGGGCCGCGATAGGAAACCGACTCGATGACGTCGGGATACAAGGTGCCTTGCGCCAGGTAGCGGGCGCCTTTGAGCTTGCGCGCCTCCTCCTCGAACACGTAGATGAACTCGTTGCCGATGATCTTGCGCTTCTGCTCCGGTTCGGTGACGCCGGCCAGCTTGGTCAGAAAGCGTTCGGAGGCGTCAACGTACACCAGGTTGATGCCGAAGTGCTTGGCAAAACCGTGCTGCACCTGTTGCGCCTCGCCTTTGCGCAGCACGCCGTTGTTCACGAAGATGCAGGTCAGTTGTTCGCCGATCGCGCGGTTGAGCAGCGTCGCGACGACCGACGAATCGACCCCGCCCGACAGGCCGAGGATCACCCGTTCCTTGCCGATACGTTCGCGGAGCGCCTGCACCGAGGTTTCGACGAAGCTGGCCATTGTCCACAGCGGGCGACAGCCGCAGATGTCATACACGAAGTTGGCGAGGATTTCCCGGCCGCGCGGCGTGTGATGCACCTCCGGGTGGAATTGCACGCCGTACCACCGCCGATCGCGGTCGGCGATGGCCGCGAGAGGCGAATTGGCCGACGCGGCGATAGCGGCGAAGCCGACCGGCAGGGCGTCCACCCGGTCGCCGTGGCTCATCCAGACGACGACCTTCTGCTCGCGGTCGAAGCCGGCGAAGAGGTCGCCGTCGTCCAGGATCGTCAGTTCGGTCCGGCCGTATTCGCGCTCGGTCGAATGGGCGACCTTGCCGCCGCCGTGCCGGGTCAGCAGTTGCATGCCGTAGCAGATACCGAGCACGGGCACGCCGGCCGCGAACACGTACGGGTCGCAATCGGGGGCGTCAGCCTGATAAACGCTCGCCGGGCTGCCCGAGAGCACGATGCCCCGCGGCCGAAAGTCTTGGATGGCCCGGGCGGTCATCGTGCAAGGGTGGATTTCGCAATAAACGTTCAACTCGCGGATGCGCCGCGCGATGAGCATCGTGACTTGCGAGCCGAAATCGAGAATCAGGATTTTTTCGGAATGAATGTCCATGGTGCCGTCCGCTTCCGTTAGGTCAGCAATCGCGGTTCGTCACAATCAGCCGATCTGATAGTTCGGAGCCTCTTTGGTGATGATGACATCGTGCACGTGGCTTTCCCGCAGGCCGGCGTGGGTCACCCGGACGAACTTGGCCTTGGTGCGCAGTTCCTCGATGGTGATGCAACCGGTGTAGCCCATGCCCGAGCGCAGCCCGCCGAGCAATTGGTAGACGACGTTGCCGATCGGGCCGCGATAGGGCACGCGTCCCTCGATGCCTTCCGGCACGAGTTTCTTGGGCGATTCCACGTCGCTCTGAAAATAGCGGTCCTTGCTGCCGCGCGCCATCGCGCCCAGGCTGCCCATGCCGCGGTAATATTTGTACGTGCGGCCCTGGTAGAGAATCGTCTCGCCCGGCGCTTCCTCGGTGCCGGCGAACAGCGAGCCGATCATCACGCAGTGCGCCCCGGCGGCGATCGCCTTGGTGACGTCGCCGCTGTACTTGATGCCGCCGTCGGCGATGATCGGCACGTCGTACTCGGCCGCCGCGCGGGCGCAATCGTCGATCGCGGTGATCTGCGGCATGCCCGCGCCGCTGACGATGCGCGTCGTGCAGATGCTGCCCGGCCCCATGCCGACCTTGACGCCGGTGGCGCCGGCCTTGATCAGGTCGATCGTCGCCGCGGCCGTGGCGACGTTGCCGCCGATGACCTGGGCGTCGGGATGGTTGCCGCGCAGCCATTCGATCATCTTCCAGACGTTGGTCTGATGGCCGTGCGAGGTGTCGACGCACAGCACGTCGACGCCTTTTTCCAGCAGCGCGATCGCGCGGTCGCGCTCGGCTTCGCCGACCCCGACCGCCGCGCCGACGCGCAACCGGCCGCGCTGATCGGTGCAGGCGTGGGGATGCCGCTCGGCCTTGATGATGTCCTTGATCGTCATCAACGCCTTGAGGTGGTTGTGCTCGTCGACGACCAGCAGCTTTTCGATGCGCTTGCCGTGCATCATGCGCTTGCCTTCCTCGGCCGTCGTGCCCACCTTGACCGTCACCAGGTTGGTGGTCATGACCGAGGAGATCGGCGCGTCGTCGTTTTCCACGAACCGCAGGTCGCGGTTGGTCAGAATGCCCACCAGCTTGCCGTTGTCGATCACCGGTACGCCGGAGATGTTGTAGTGGGCCATGATTTGCTTGGCTTCGCGGACCGTCGCGTCCGGCGGCATGGTGATCGGGTCCTCGATCAGGGCCGACCGCGCTTTTTTCACCTTTTCGACCTGCGCCGCCTGTTCGTCGATCGTCATGTTCTTATGAATGATGCCGATGCCGCCCTCTTGCGCCATCGCAATGGCGGTCTCTTCCTCGGTCACCGTGTCCATCGCGGCCGAAAGCACCGGCACGTTGATATACAGTTCCTTCGTCACCCGGGTTTTCAGATCGGCCTCGGAAGGCAGGAAATGGCTTTTCGACGGGATCAACAGGACGTCCTCGAAGGTCAACCCTTCTTTCAAATCGTGATTGAGCATCCCCGTTCCTCGCTTAGGGTTTGGTCAGTTTTTTTAATACAGCCGTGATTTCGCGCGTTTGCTCCGCGTGAAACGTCAACGGGAAAAGGTCGTATCCCGCGATTTGCACCGGCCGTTTGTATTGATACCGGCAGGTGATCTGATTGTCCTGCCGGTAACAAGTGACATCACTCGGGCTTAACGGAATCTTTTTATTGTTCGCGAACGTGACCAGTTCGATGATGATCTGTTGGTCCGAAATCTGGCTGGCGTTCACCATCAGCCGATACATTTCCTGTTTCACCCCAAGGTTGTCCGTCCATTTGGGAAAAACGAAAACCGCCGCAAAGGCGGCGGCCAGGATGATCAGCAGAAAAAAGGCGCTGACCGCGTTGAATTTACCCTCTTGCCCGCGAATAAACTTCCCCTGCATATCCGCCTCCGCCTGCTCGTTCCGGATAAACCGATATTGCTCCCTTGAACTCCAGCCATCGGGTTGAGTTATGGTAGCGCACCCCTACTCCAGGGTCAATAAGACACCGTCTTTCGGAGGCCATTCCGGATGCACGGCCAATCCCTCGAGCAGGCCGCCTTCGGTGACCAGCAACCGCGCGATGCCCAGGTACTCCATGACCTCGCGGCAAATAACGGCGCCGGCCGGAATGACGTCTTCCCGGCCCTTTTCCAGGCCCGGCAGGCTCAGCCGGTTGGCGGCCGGCATGGACACCAGCAGATTCAGCAAATCACCGACGCGCCGGGCGGTCAAGAACGCCTGGTTGATCCGCGCCGGATCGTAACGCTCCATCCTCATGTCGATCGCCGCCAGGTTGGTGATCGTGCCGGCGGTGCCCACCAGCGGCCCGACCGGATCGGCGGTGCGCAAGTGCGCCGCTTGCGGCATTTTTCCCTTCACTTCGGCGAGACAGGCGGCCAGTTCCACCTCGGTCGGCGGGTCATTTTTAAAATGATGGTCGGCCAGCGCCACGGCGCCGACTTCCAGGCTGACCACCGCTTCCGGCACGCCGCCGCGAATCCGGGCGATTTCGGTGGAAAATCCTCCGATATCGAGCAGATAGAACGGCTGCTCGGCAAAACCTTTTTCCACCGCGGCGCCCATCGCGCTGATCTTGGCTTCCAGTTCGCCGGCGATCACCAGCGGATTCAGGCCGGCTTTTTCGCCCAGTTCCCGCAGGAAATCGGGGGCGTTGGACGCCCGCCGGGTCACACCGGTGCAGGCCACCCGGATCTCGCCCGCGCCAAAAGCCCGGGCCTCGCGCGCGAACTCGGTCGCGGCTTCGACGGTTCGGGCCAGCGGCGCTTCCTGGATCAACCCGCCGGCGAAATTGTCCGCCAGCCGAGTGATGCGCCGTTTGACGCTTTCCCGGTGAAATTTCCCGTCGGTAAGCCGGCACAACAGAACGCGAACGGTTCCGCTGCCGATATCCATCGTGGCAAGTTTCATGGGCGGGGAATATAGCAAAGAGGGTCCGGGCAGGCAATGCCCGGAAAAGCGGTCGCATTTCCATTATGCCCGGACTGGATAGAAAGGCAAAAGATCGAGTATGGTGGCCTATTCCGGATCCGAGATCAGGCAAGGAGAGATATCATGACAGAAGCGTCAAGTTTCGGCCAGGCCGGTAAACGGGTCTTTGGCGTCTGCACCCTGGCGTTCGGGCTGGGATATGAAGTCACGCAAATCATCGAGTTGTTGGGCGGCTTCCCCAAGCCGTGGGGGCACTTCGCAATCGTTCTGCCGTCGCTCTTACTGGCCTGGAGTTGGTTAGGGTTCCTGACTCTGATCCACGAAACGGCGAGCCTCGCGCGGCGTCCCTGGACGCGGTTGGCCCTTTCTTTCGCCACGATCTATGCGACGCTCAACAGCTTTGTCTACATCATCCAATTGACGGTCGTGGTTCCAGAGGCGCTGGCCGGCGGGCCGGGCTTCGACAATGCCTTCGCGATGGTTGGCGGCAAGGCGCTCACCGCGGTCAATGCGGTCGCTTATGCCTTGCTCAGCCTGTCCGCCGCGTTTCTCGGCCTGGCCGCGCAAGGTCGCTTCGCGCGCGTGGCGCTGCTCGCGCATGGGGCGTTGGCGCCGCTGATCCTGGCGATTCTCTATGTTCCCGCGCTCATGCCGGCGGGAGGTTTGTGGCTCTTCACTTTCCCGTTTTCCACGGGAGCGCTTCTTGCCGAAGAATGCGGACGGCGGCAAGGGTACACGAAGTCGTCACGCCAGGCGTGACTTCCTCCGTCGCTCCAGTAACGACAGTTATGGCGGACCAGTAGTTCATGTTCCCGGTTTTCAGGTCGGGATCGGAAGGTCACTCTTGCACGAATCAAGTTACTGGCGATGTCGGCGTGGATTCCGACTTGCGCACGGATAGTCGGCGAGAATTTGTATCGCGGCCGCTAAGCCGTTCCTACACCAGTCAAGTCGCTTGCGCTCCCGGCGTGGAATCCGGCTGGCGCACAAAAAGACGGCGAGGGTTTGTATCGCGGCTGCTAAGCCGCTCCTACACCCGGCAAGTCGCTGTCGCTCCCAGCGTGGATTCCGGCTGGCGCACGGACGGTCGGCGAGAATTTGTATCGCGGCCGCCAGGTCACGCCGACGGGAGGCGGCCCGCTACTCGGTATAGAGATACTTCAGCGCCAGGATCACGGCGTGCATCTGGTGCTGGGTGACGTCGATGCGCAGGCCGGGTTTGTTGCTGGCGTTCATGATGCCGCCGACGGCCAGCGGGTCCTCGGTGCGATGGCCGCGCAGGTATTTGTTTTTCTGGTACAGCGGCCCTTCCACCTGCCACGTGGTCAGTTCGTACAGGCCCTTGTCGATCACCTTGGCCAACTCGGCCGCCGCGGGCGCGTCGCCCAGCGTCTTGGCGACATGATAGGCGTGCGCCAGACCCTCGTAGGCATAACCGGTGTTGCGCGAGCGGTTCAGAATGTGATGGGTGTGGACCATCCACCAGGAGAGCGCCAGGACGGTGTCGGCGTAGGTCGCGGCGTTTTCGAAATTCGCCTGCCAATATTCGGTGAAGGCCATGTTGCTCCACTGATAAAAGCTTTTGGTCAGGTCGGAATCCTGCTTTTTGCGCCAGGCGTCGACCGTGTACTTTTTCGCGGTCATGGCGGCGGCTTTTTGTTCGACGGGCAGGTATTCCCGGCGGTCCAGGTATTTGATCGCCTTGGTCAGCGCCAGTTGCGCCTCGCCGTCGAAATACGGGCTGCTGCGCCCGATCCGCACCGAGACGCCGCGGGTGGTGCCGTAGCTGAAATCGCCCGCCGGGAACTGCATCGCCTTCAGGAATTTCAAATAGCCGTCGAGCTTCGCGTTCAATTCGGCGATGCGCTCGGGCGTCAATTCCGGCGAAGTGCGCAGGTAGTCGATGATCGCCAGCGAAACCAGCGCCACCGTGCCCGTCGCCACGGTTTTCTGTCCCGGATAATAGATCGCCAGGGTATCCCGAGGCCCGCGATCGGTGTTGCGGAAAAAGAAATCCAAACCCTTTTCGATCGCCGCTTTCGTCGCCGGCGTCGGCTCGAACTGGTGGCACAGCACCACGCCCCAAAGGGCGCCGGCTTGCCGGACCTGATTGTCGTCGCTCGCTTGCTTCTTGGCGACGAAATCGTACTCGTAGTTGAAATTGCCCTCGGGCTTCTGATTGTTCACCAGAAAACTGCAGCCCTTTTGTCGCGATTCGAGCAGAATCCGCCGCGTCAGCTTGGGCTTGTAGCCCGTCGCGTCGGACCATTTCCGCTCGGCGCGGATCTGTTTGATCTGCTCGGCGAAGGCCAGCGAATCCTTCGGCAGCACGATGTGCCCGAGCAGGCGATCCTGATTGAGCCAGAACACGAACCCGGCGATCAACAGGATCAGCGCCAGGGCCGACAATTGCCACAGCCTCTTTTTCATGCCTTATCCCCTCAACGAATCGATGCGGCCGGCGCGGCCGGCGCCGCTTCCCGTTGCCGCGTGACGAAGAGCAATCCACCGACAATCAAAACAAATCCGGCCGCTTCGCGCCAGCCGAAGGTCTCGCCCAGGAAAATCGCCGCCAGAATCGCCGCGACCAGCGGTTGCAGGGAGTTGAAGGACGACACCACCGAGGGCGTCGAGCGCTTCATCACCCACACCGTCAACGCATAGTTGATCGTGGTCTGAAAAATCACCGAGTAAGCGATGCCCACCCACACCAGCGCGGGCATCCGGGCCGGCTCGATCGCCAGGACGTGGCGGCCGGACACCGCCAGCACACCCAGGCCGCCGAACAGAAAGGCATACGCGACGACGGTCAACGGCGGCAGGCGGCGCAGCACCGGCCGTTGCAGCACGAGGTATCCCGCGTAGGCCAGGCAGTTGCCGACGATCAGCAGATTGCCGAAAGTGGTGTCGTTACCCAGCGTGAACCGAAACGGATTGAGCATGACCAGGGCCCCGATCACGGCGAGCGCGACACCCAGCATTTGCGCCGGCCGGATGCGTTCGACGCGGAACAACGCCGCGATGGCGCAAGTAAAGACGGGAATCGACGGCATCAGGATGCCGACGTTGGTCGCGGTGGTGAATTTGAGCCCGTTGATGAACAGCAGTTGATTGGCGAAAACCCCGAGAAAGCCGAGCAAGGCCAGCGATAACCATTCTCGCCCCTGGGGAATGATGCGGTCGACCTTCCAGGCCAGCAACAACAACAGCGGCGTGGCGCCGAGCACCCGGAGCCCGGCCACGGCCATCGGGTCCATGTTGCTGACGACGTATTTCCCGAAGACGTGAAACGCCCCAAAGGTCACCTGAATCCAGATCAGGGCCGGAGTTACCAGCCGATCGTACCGCCGATCCGTCACGTTTCGCCGCCTTGCTTGATTGTTCGATGGGCGAGATTTCAATTAAATCGGCCGGATGTCCAGCCCGCGCGCGTGGTCGCGATGGTCGCTAGGCGAAATGCCCCAATCTCCGTATAATGGCCGCCCGGTGTGCGGAGAACGGAGAGCGTGGTACTGTCGCGTACGGATGATTCGATGAAAAAAAATTGGTTGCCCCTGATTCTCGCCTGCCTCCTTCTTTTTTCGGCCTTTGCTTGCGCCGAGCCCGATTCCGATGATTCATCCGCCGCTGATTCGACGCCCGCCGACGATGATGATGACGACGATAACAATAATGACGACAATGACGACAACGATAACGACGACGATAACGATACATTCGCTGATGACGACGATGATGACGACGACAACGATGATGATAATGACAACGACGATGATAATGATAACGACACTACGCCTGACCCACTGGGTGACAACGATCAGGACGGCATCACCAACGGCCAGGAAGTGTTGGACGGCACCGATCCGGAGGATCCCGGAGACGCCCTGATGTGGCACCCGGAAATCTCCGCCTACCCGCGCCTGCTGACCGACGCCGCCGGCTGGTTGCAGGTCGAGCAGAAAATCGAGACCGCCGATCCCGACGCCGTGCGCTTGTTCGCCCGCGTTCAGGCGCAGGCCGACCAACCGGAACAGCCGCAGACGCCGGGCGAATTCCATTTCGGGCTGGTGGACACCAACGCTCGGATCGCGGCCAACGCCGCGCTGGCGGCGGTGGTGCTGGACAACGACGACTATGCGCAAAAGGCCGCGACGATTCTGGCCACCGACATCTACTTTAATTACGACGAATTGCTGCCGTCCGAGTGGGATTACGGGACGATCCTCGGCGGTCAGGCGCTGACGACGTCCTGCGTCGCGTTCGACCTGTTGATGGGCTTTTCATTCATCAACGAGGCGCAGGCCGACGAAATCCGCGTTGCGCTATTGCTCTTCGCCCAACGGCTGTACGACCTGTACATCACCCTGCCGATCGGCCTGGGCCTGCAGAACAACCACCTGATCAAGCTGACCAGCGGCCTGGGCATGCTGGGTCTGACCTTCAACCGCGAGCGCGTCGCCGCCAAATACGTCAATCTGGCGCTCGCCACCGCGCCTTACCTGCTGCTCGATTTCCAGATGCCCGCCGGCGGCGGCCAGGCCGAGGGGCCCAACTACCTCGATTACACCTTCCAGACTTTTCTATATTTCGCGACCGCCTACCATCGTTACGCGCAGGGGCGCGACCTGCCCTATAAAAACGTCTGCCGCATCCGATTGTGGCCGCCCTGCCGTCCGGACGTCGTGCCGGTTCCCGATCCGGTCACCGATCCGCGCTTAACCCTGCTGCTCGATTGGCGGTTCGGCCTGGTGATGCCCGACGGCGGCCGGCCGCCGCTCGACGACAGCAATCTGGGCTGCGGCGATTACGGGGTGCTGGCCGCGCTCTTCGAGCGGGCGGATTACGCCTGGCTGTACCGCTCCAGTCCGCTCTGCGCGGAAAACACGTACGACAAGGCGATCCTGGAACTGCCGTTGCTCGACGGCCTGCCCGAACCGGAAGAGCCGACGATCGGCCCCAGCCTGTTTCTGCCGGACGGCGGTCAGGCGGTGTTGCGCAGCGGTTGGGACCCGGAGGCGCTGTACGGATTGCTCAACGGCGAGCACGGCAAGGCGCGCCTCGACGGCCTCGGCCACGAACAGCCCGACAACACCAGTTTCATGCTTTATGCGCGCGGCGAATTCTTCGCCGTCGATTCCGGCTACGGCCATTACGACGAACGGCTGCGCGTCGCCGGGCCCGAGCACCACAACCTGATCCTGGTGGACGGTGAAGGCCCGCCGTTCGGACTGTACTACCTGTTCGTGGACGTGGAAGCGTCCCTCTCGGAATTCACCGACGCGGCGCGGTTTCACGCGGCGCGCGTCCGGGCGACCTATCGCGGGGTCGATTTCGACCGTCGCCTGCTGTTAATCGACGACGATTATTTCGTGACCGCCGATCGGGTGCAGGCGCCGGAAGCGCACGAATACACCTGGCTCCTGCACACCAAGGCCGGCGGCACGACCAACGGCGTGTTCACCTTGCTGCCGGACGGCGCGTTGCTGGAGCGGCCCAATGCCGCGATGCGCGTCAAATTGGCGGCGCAGCCGGAGGGAATGACGCTGACGGCCGTTGACGCCGAGCATGCCTTCGATCAATCCGGCCTGCTAACGCACGCGCGATTGACGGCCACCCTGACCGCCACGGACGCGCGTTTCCTCGGCGTTTATCCGGTCGCTCCGGCGGCCGCCGGTTTGCCGGCGGTCGAGCCGATATCGGCCGGCGACCGGCTGGTCTTCCTGGTCGAGGCCGACGATTACCGCGACGTGGTGATTTTCGGGCCCGGCGGCGATTTCACTTTTGTGCCGCCCGACGGAATGGGCGAAATCGAAACGGACGCTGTGTTTGTCTGGCTGCGCACCGATCCCGCGAACTTCGCCTTGATCGATTCGGCCTACCTGGAAGGTTTGTATCTGAACTACACGGCCCCGTAGGCCGTCGTTTTGACTTCTCGGGGTTTAAACGGTAAATTGCCGCACGGTGAACGAGTTGTTTTTAATAGCCAGATTTGAGCCCGTTATGCGACAAGCTCGAATGCGAACACCAGGGGGCATGTGTCGGCGTCGTCCAGCTTTCATTCATCCGAATCAACTCCCATTGACACCGACCGCCACCCGGTAAAGCAAAACGCATACGGTTAAACCGAAGGAGATCGCGCGACGTGGAACAACAACTCCTCAACATCTCGATGGTCGGCGCCCGGTCGCTGCTCTATTTACTGTTCTTCCTGTCGATCCTCAGCATCACCGTGGCCATTCTGAAGTACCGCCAGTATCGGCGGGACAACACGTTGGGCCGCGAATTTCCGTCCTTGCTGGTGGGCTGGCTCGAAAAAGATGATGTCGCCAGCGCGCTGCGCCACGTCGAAGGCGCGGATGGCGCCAACGCCGCCGTGCTGCGCGAAGGATTGCGCAATTTCCACGAAGGGCCCGTGGTCATGGAAAAAATCATGGCCAGCCGCGTCGTTCGCGAAAAGAACCGGCTCGAAGCCTATCTGATCGTGCTGGGCACGATCGGCAACAACGCCCCGTTCATCGGCCTGTTGGGCACCGTCATGGGCATCATCAAGGCGTTCCACGACCTGGCCATGACCACCGTGCAGGGGCCGCAAACCGTCATGGCCGGTATTTCCGAGGCGTTGATCGCCACGGCCGTCGGCCTGTTCGTGGCGATCCCGACCGTCGTGTTGTTCAACTGGCTGCAGGGCCAGTCGCAGTTGTTGCTCGACGAGGTCGATTCCAACGCCAAGATCGTGCTGGCCTACGCCGAGCGGCAGACCGAGGGTCGCCATGGCCGGGAGTAACGGCAACAGCAAAACGACGATCACCACCATCAATGTCACCCCGCTGGTCGACATTACGCTGGTGCTGCTGATCATCTTCATGGTGACCGCGACCTTCATCGCCAATCCGCAAATCCCGATCGACCTGCCCAAGGCGGCGACCGCGGAAAAATCGGAGCCGCAGACGTTCGCGGTGGTGATTACCAAGAACAACGAGTTGTTCCTCGACGGCGAGGCGACGACCGAGGACCAGATCGGCCAATTCATCGACAACCGGCTGAAGAACACCCCGGATTTGCAGGTGGTGATCAGCGCCGACCGGGAAGCGATGCACGGCAACGTGGTGCGGATCATCGACCTGGTGCGCAGCCACAACGTGCAGAAATTCGCGATCAACGTCGAACCGGCCGACGAAAAAGATCAAAAGAAATGAGAGTCGATACCGCGCCAACCCCCGCCCTGTGGCGGCAATATCCGTCGTCGTTCGCCGGATCGGTGGTGCTGCACATACTGCTGATCATCCTGGTCGTCTACCTGACACCGAAGGTGATCGAAAACAAATGGGAACGCGGCAAGGTCATGTTCGAGCCGGTCAAGCCGAAGGAAGAACTGGCCCAGGAAAAGCCGAAAAAAATCATCCCGCAGGCGGAAGTGCAGCCGCTCAAGGAAGAGCCGCAAAAGCAGATCACGGTGCCCGACCTGGATTTGCGTCCGGCGATGCGCGATCCGAAATCGTTGCCCGACAACCCGCTGGGCTCGGCGGATTTCGCCCGTTCCTCGCAGGATCAGATCCGCACGGTGGATTTGTCGCAGATCCCGGTCGCGCGAACCGGCGGCGACATGTCCAACGCCTTCTCTGTACCGAACAAACCCGGGGCGCAGCGCAGCGACCAGTCGAACCTTTCGTTCAAGGACGCCCTGCCCGGCCTGGCGAACAAGGAAGGCCGCTCGCCGAGCCAGGCCTACGACCCGAACGCCCCGTTGGGCGGCACGGGTAGCGGGCCGCCCGGCGGCGGCAAACGGCGCGGCGGCGACGGCGTCGGCGGCGGCATCGGCGCCGACGTCAACCTGGGTGGCGCGGCGAAGAAAAAAGAGCCGGAAAAAGCGGCGAGCGCCGGCGCGTTCGACGCCAGCAAATGGGAGCGCCTGACCTCGACCGGCCCGGTCGCCGGCCTGCAACCCTATTGTCTGAACAAGACCGGCCGGATCCAGGTCGGCAACTTCCTCTTGCAGTGCGCCGACAATCAGATCATCGCGGCCTGGAAACGCCGCGAGTAATCGCCGGAGCGGCAATCCTCCGCGACTTTCCATCATGCTATCGGTGATTATTCCGCCGGGAGGTTACTTGCTTTTCTCGTCCTTCTGATCGGACTTGTCCGCGGCCTTTTTGGCGCCCTGATCCTTTTTCTTTTCCTTGCCGACGTCCGGTTTCGCGTAAACGGTCACGGAATCCTGCAACGTTTCGACAATGAAGAAATTCTTCTGCGGATCGGCTTTCACCTCGATTTCGATCGGCACGAACGACGAGGAGCCGGTGGACAATTCGTATTTGCCAGGCGGCAGATACAGGTAGAATTGGTTCGGGCGGCGCTCGGTCAGCCGCTCGTCGGTGACCACGTAACGATTCACCCCGCGCAGGAAATCGGCCTGGGCGACGGTCAGGTAATAGGTCCTGACGTTTTTGCCCTTGGCCTTCACGAAGAAATTGTCGGCCGACAACTTGTCAATCGAGCCCTGCCCGATGTTCTTGCCCTCGAAGGTCACCCGCACGGTGTCGGTGGCGGCCCAGCCGCCCAGGTTGTCCTTGACCCAGTCGCGGATCGGCCGCTGATCTTGGAAGTTGTCGATGCGCACCGTCAGCGCCTCGACCATCGGGTAGATTTTCTTGGCGCGTTCGATCTGGTCGCTGGCGGCCGCCGCAAAGCCCTCGTAGCCCTTGGCGATGCCGTATAGCGCGAAGGCCTCGCCGATCTGCGAAGCCAGCGGGTCGGCCGAGCCGGCGTCGGCCACGTCCGACGTGGTGCCGATGCGGTCGCGTTCGATTTCGTCGGAGATTTCCGCCTGCTTGAACGTCAACGGGTATTCCACGTGTTTGTAGATCATCTCTTCAATTTGCTCGACCATGTCGCGGCGGTCCGCCTGGTTCGACGTCCGGCGGATTTCCTCGATCAGGCGGCAAATGTCCGAATTGACCCACTCGAGGTTCAGATTCAACAACATCGGCGCGGTCGGCGCGGGCGTGGCGTCGGCGGCTGGAGCCGGAGTCGGCGTCGCGGTCGACGCCGGCGCGGGCTCGGATTGCGCCATCGCCGAAAACGCGAGGCCGAGCAAAGCGGCGGAAAAGATGACCCAACCGAACATTTTCCAGGTGACTCGTTTCACCATTCGTATCCTCCACCTCGGGGCCGCTTACTGCGCCGGCGCTTCGACGTTTTGACAGCCTTGTTCGTACTGGCGCGACAGGTTTTGCGCCTCGACGGTTTCGCCGAAGCGGCTCAGGTAATTGACGTAATGGTTGTAGGCCCGGCAGAACTCGGGCGTGTATTCCGGCGGTTTGCCGCCGAATTTTTTGATGACCAGCTTGAACGCCCGGTTGCTGGCCGTCAGGCAGATTTCCTTGTAGGTCCGGTAGGATTGCGGTTGTTGGTAGTGCTCGGAAGCCAGCTTGTCCGCGGTCTCGGCCATCAACGTCAGCGTCACATCCTTGTTTTCCCAATCGAACCCGGCGTCGAAAACATAGGGGCGCATCGCCATGATGCTGCGGAAATCCTTGCGCAGGTAATATTGATAGGTCAGCCCGGTGAGATTTGAACCGTAGCTTTTCTGCAATCGCGCCGTCAATTCCGCGGTGTCGGTCTCGAACGGATAGACCGGCAGCGCTTTCTCGGTGGCGGTCAGGTTGATCTTCTTGATGATCTGCAACCCTTCGTGCGCGTGATCGAATCCCAGCTTGTAATAGGCCGACAGCTTGTCCTTGTCGGGGCTGGTCAGCAGACTGGTCACGTACGCCACGTCGGCGCACAACACCGCCCGGGCCTTGTTCGAGTCGACGCGCTTGAGCGCCTCGGTGTAGTGGTACAGCGCCTTGGCGAATTGTTCTTCTGTTTTTTCCGTCTGATCGTACTGCTCCTGAAACCGATCGCCCCGGTATTTGTACATACCCACCACGATGCGGTTGTCGAAGTAGGTCATTTCCAGCAGATCGCGCATCCAATCCTTGAACAACGACAGGTTCCCTTTGCGGACGTCCGTTTCGCCCAGTTCCGGCTTGAGCAATTCGAAACGATCGGCCAGCGCGCGCAGCATCGCCGTCAGCAGGTGCAGCCGCCCCTGGTTCTTTTCGTCGTTGAGCACGCGGTCGATCAGCCGGTCGCGCGTTTCCTTGCACCAGACCAGCATGTTGTTCGACAACGTGTCCCGCGAAAAATTCTCGGTCGCGTGCAGGTTGCGCAGGGCGTCCCACAACTCGTTCAAGGCCTGCCGCTCGCGAACCAGTAGATCCTTCGCGTCGCTGACGTGATCCAGCGAATTCATTCGCGCCAGGCCCAGCGTGTAGGACGCTTCCTCCGAATACCGGAAGGCCAGCGAATGCTCGAGATAGCCGATCGCCGCGGTGAGATCGGTCATCTGGTTGTTCTTCTTGTACAGCTCCAGTTGGGCCATGCCGCAATACTTCAGAATAATGTCGGCATCTTCATTGGCCAGAATCGTTTCCTGCCCCGACCGGCAGGTGTCGGCCAACTGCTGATATTCGCCGTTCAGGAACAGGTTCTTGTACGATTCCCATTCGGCCGAGGCCGCCGTCGCCCAACACAACACCGCCAGGAACACGATTGTGATTTTGCATAACCGCCGCATGGAAAAACGTCACCTCCGTCCGTGTCGTCGCGCTAGGGATTGGACAACATGCGGTGCAACACCGAGTCGTGGTGCACCTTGTAGCTGACCTGGGCGAACCCGGTGTAGAGCCGGTACACGTGATATTCCACCTCGGCCGAGATCTTGTGCACCTCGGTCCGGAAGCAGCGATTGCAGGCGATCATGCCGTAGCCGATGTAGATGCCGACCGTCCGCTCGCCGATATATTCCGAGAAAAACACGATATCCCCGTAAACGACGTCCAGGGGATTTTGCACCCGCGTCAAATGACTGTTGATGAACGGCTCCAACCCGCTGATCGAGGATTCCAGGATCCACGGCGCCTGCAGCGTTTCTTGCAGGAAGCGGCGATCGCCGATGAAGTTCGTTCCCTTTTGCAGGTTTTCGATCAGCTTTTGCGAAACGATACCGCCCTCCAAATTCTGCAGGCGGTCGAGCGCTTCCATGTTGAGGTTGGCGGCGGCGATGCCGCAGGGCCCCTTCTCCACCTGCATGTCCAGCAGCGTCGCGTACCCCGCGCCGAGCTGCTGAAAACTGCGCAGGCGGTCGTATTTCACATCGTAGAGGCAGTTGTTAGCCTCGTCGGCGATCGAAAAATGATTCCAGGCCGCCGCGCTGTAAGGCGCGTAGGTTCCCATTTCGGTCCGCCGGAACCGCACGCCCAGCGCCTTTTCCTGGTATTCGAGCGATTTGGCGAACAGCGCGTAGCTCGGCGGTTCCTTCACCGGGGTAAAGAACTGCCGCCCCGCGTCGGGGTCGTTCGCCATCGGATCGGGCAGGCTGTTTTTCGATTTCGCGCAGCCGAGCGCCGCCGTCAGACAGGCGGCCAGAATCAGCCAGAGCAGACAAAGCCGTTTAAAATTGCACATCGCCGGGTCCCAGTCTTTTTTCGTCGCGCGTGACGCCGATGAAAATACGAAATTTCGGATCGCCGACGCCGGAGAGCAAACCGACTCCCACGCCGGCGGTCAAAGCCGTGAAGTTCAGCCGCTGCCAGAATTTGCGGTAGGCCACCATCAATTCGGCGCGGTCGAGATCGGGCTGGCCGAAGGGGCTGTTGATCTTGGTCCGGGTCGCCGAATCGAGCAGCACCTGCTGCGACGGCGACACGCGGAACAACGCGCCGGTGTTGAGCGTCAGTTCGTCGCCGACCGGCAGATCATAGACGTCCGAGTCCTGCGGATTGAAATAATGCTTGTAGCCCAGGTTCGCCGCGTAGGTCCACCACTCGCGACCGAGGTCGAAGATCGCCACCGGTTCCAGGGTCGGCCCGTGATCGGAGGCGAAGCTGTTTTTTTCGTAGGCGATCGGCGTGGTGAAGCGCGCCAGCAGCGCCGCCCCGATGCATTTCCGCTGACGATTGATGAACGAATACTTGGCTTCGATCCGGATGTCCTCGAAAACGCTCGGCGACAGGTCAAGATCATCGTAATCGTCGTTGATCAGGCGATGGAACACGAACGGAAACGCGAAGCCGATGTTGGCCACGTCGAACAAGCCGATCGCGTACAGCAGATTGCCCGAAACCTGGTTCTCCACCACCGTATCCAGGCGATCGCCGGTTAAAATATTGACCGGCGCCACGGCATCATCGGCGTAAAAACCGTAATGCATGCGCCACAAACCCAGCGTCTCGGAACCGTAAGTCAGCAGCAGCCCGCTGCCGTCGATCGCCGGCCAGAAGTAATGGACGTTTTTATCCAACAGCCCTTCCGCGCAAACGGCGGACGGCAGCAAGCACAACAGGCACCAGATAGTGAGGCATAACCGCTTCAACTCGGACCTACTCCCCAACAAGGCAGTTAATATTCGCGTGGCTAGTCGCGCCTGGGATAAGCCGGATTATCGGAACAAGGATCCGCACCCCCCGCCGACCAATTGGCCGTCATCGTCGTCGTCGTTTTGCTCGTCGTCCTGGGCCTGATCGTCATCTGTCGCGCCGGTGTCGTCATCGTCGTCGCCGACGCTGTCGTCGTCCGCGGGCGTCTCGTCGTCGCCCGCCGGAATGCACACATTGGTCGCCTCGACGCAGATCTCGTCGGCATCGCAGGGATCGCCGTTCGAGAAGCAGGTCCGGGTGTCCTCGTCGCAGATTTCCTCGCCGTTGCAGAATTGGCCGTCATCGGGACACGGCGCCGTCGTCGCGGCGCATTCCTTCAGGCTTTCGTCGCAATATTCCTCGCCGTTGCACCAGACCTCGTCGTTGGGACAAGGATCGCCGGTCCGCGAGCAATGGTCGGTATCCTCGCTGCAGATTTCCTGTCCGTTGCAGAAAACTCCGTCGTCCGTGCAAGGGTCGCCGCTGTGGTAGCAGGTCCGTTGCGACTCGTCGCACCACTCGACGCCGTCGCAATAGAGGTTGTCGTCCGGGCACGGGTCGCCGGTGTCCAGGCAGCGATTGGCCGTTTCGTCGCAGAACTCCTCGCCGTTGCAGAACAGCCCGTCGTTGGGGCACGGATCGCCGGAATGCCGGCACTGCGCGCCGCCCTCGTCGCACCATTCGATGCCGGTGCAGAAGAAGCCGTCGTCCCCGCACGGATTGCCGCTGTGGGCGCAGGAATCGTTGATCTCGTTGCAGATCTCCACGCCGTTGCAGAACACCTGGTCGTTCGGACAGGGGTTGCCGGCGTGCCGGCAGGTATTGGCATTTTCGTCGCACCATTCGGAGCCGGTGCAGAAGAAACCGTCGTCGGGGCACGGATTGCCGGTCGTCTCGCAGGCATGGTCTTGCTCGTTGCAATATTCGACGCCGTTGCAGAATACCTGGTCGTTCGGACACGGGCTGCCGGAATGGTTGCAGCGATTCAGCAATTCGTTGCAGGATTCGGTGCCGTTGCAGAAGACGCCGTCGTCCGGGCACGCCTCGCCGGTCGTCTCGCAGGAATTGCTTTGCTCATCGCAGTACTCGACGCCGTTGCAGAATTGATTGTCGTTCGGACACGGATCGCCGCTGTGTTCGCAGGTGTTCCGCCGCTCGTTGCAGGATTCGTTGCCGTTGCAAAAGACGCCGTCGTCCGGGCAGGGATAGCCGGTGGACGCGCAAACGTCGGCGTCCTCGTCGCAATACTCGTTGCCGTCGCAGAACTGGTTGTTGTTCGGGCATGGATTGCCGCTGTTCTCGCAGCGATCCTGTCGCTCGTTGCAGGATTCGGACCCGTTGCAGAATTGTCCGTCGTCCGGGCAGGGATTGCCGCTGGTGTCGCAGGAGCGGCCGTCCTCGTTGCAATACTCGGTGCCGTTGCAATAGAGGTTGTCGTTCGGGCAGGGATTGCCGCTGCTTTCGCATTGGTTCAGGCGTTCGTTGCACGATTCGGTGCCGTTGCAATAGATGCCGTCATCGCCGCAGGGATCGCCGGTGCTGTCGCAACGATTGCGGTCCTCGTCGCAGAATTCCCGTCCGTTGCAGAACAGGTTGTCGTCCCCGCAGGGATTGCCGGAATGATCGCACTGGTTGAGCGACTCGTTGCAGCTTTCGGTGCCGTTGCAGTAGAGGCCGTCGTCGCCGCAGGGATCGCCCTCGTGCGAAGTGCAGGCGCCTTCCTCGCACACGTCCTTGCCGTTGCAGAAAACGCCGTCGTCGCAGGTGGCGCCGTCGTTCATCGTCCATTCGGTGTAGGACTCCGAAACGTCGCAGATCTCGCACGGATTGTCGGGGTTCAACGCGCCGTCGGCGTAGCACTGGCCGTCGATCCGGCAGCCGGCGCTGGGGCAACTGTCGATGGTCAGCGTGAAGCGGCCGTGATCCGACCACCAATAGCCGTCGACGAAAACGTAGAAATTACCGCCGTTCTCGGCCGTGAAATCGATGTGGGAATGGTCCCGGACGCCGGTGTCGTCGTTGCAGGCGATCTGCGCGTCGTAATCCTCGCAATCGGCGTAGCGCACGTAAACCATGGTGTCGTTGAAATCGCCGTGACCCTGCAGGTCGATGTAGTAGGTGAAGTTGGTGCTGCCGACGAAATAGTAGATGTTCTCCGGGCCCAGACTAAAACCGCATGAACCGTAATAATCGCCGCCCGGCCAATCCGTCTCGCCGTTGATGACCGCCGGCACCCCGGTGAAAATGGCGCTGTCGCAGTCGTTTTTCTCCCCGTTCGCCGGCCAGGCCAGCCCGCCCGCCGCCGGCCGCTCGCAATTTTGCGGCGTCGCGGGCCGGATCGCCAGGTAGCCATCGCGCTCGGCACTGGAAAGGATCTGGTAGGAAACGGTCAGTGGATAGACGGCCTGCGCGTCATCGACCCCGATCGACAATTCGGCGTCGTCGGCGACGAGAGCCGCCGGCAACCGCCGGCCGTTCGCGTCGGTGGCCAGCGGCAATTCGTCGATCACCAGCGGGAAGCCGTCTTGATAGACCGTCACTTGCGAACCGGAAACGACCGGTTCGGGCCGCGGTTGCCCGTGCAGTTCGATCGTCACCAGCAGCGGATCCCGGCCGTCCGGACGTTCGGTGAGAATCAACCGGTGCTCGAGGCCGCCGGGCCGCATTTCGTATTCCTCGGTCAGCCAGCCGCGTTCGTAGCGGACCAGGCAGGAGGAATCGCCGGCGCGGCAATCGTAAACCAGGTTCTGCGGCTCATCCGGCGCCACGACCAGCCGGCCGCGTGAAAGCCTGGTCAACGCCCAGGCGATCTTGGAAAATTCGCACGAACCGGCGCCGCGCAGGATGATTTCCTCCCACCCGAATTGGATCATCCATTGAGAAACGGCGTCGGTGATCGCCAAACCGTCACCGGCCTTTTGGGCGGTCAGCGGCGCCGCGTCGAGCATCGTCGCTCTACCGAGACTCGGCTCGCTTCCGGAAAAGGAAAAGGCGCTGAATAGGGAGAGTGAAGCCAGGAGCAGAAAGGCCACGCACGCGATTTTCTTCCGGTCGTATTTCATCGCCAACCGCCTGGAAACCAATGTGGCTTTTATTGTCGTAGCGGGATTCGGCTACCGCGTTTTTCATCGCCATTCAGAATCATCGTGCCGCGCAAAACAAAGTGGTGGTATGGTATCATCCGCTTCAGGCCAATGCAAATATGATTCGTGTATCCGGTTCAACCAATCCGGCAGCGACGGAAAAATCGACGCAGCGGGCAAAGGAACTCAATTCGCGCGGGCTTTCCGACGATAAGAAGCAATAATACGATTCAAATTCGTCAGCCGCGGAACGTATTGGAATGAACGGCGGGAAAAAATAAAACGGAGTCGTCCATGTCAAAACCCACGACAAAGGAAAAACGGCCGAAAATCGACAGCGGAATCGAGCAACAATTGCTGGCGATGGCGGTCGAGCAAGCCGCTGAAATCTTTGTCATTACCGATCCGGCTTTATCTATTCTCTACGCCAACCCCGCGCTGGAGGCGGTCACCGGATACACAGCGGCGGAAGCGATCGGGAAAAACCTGATCACTTTTCTGGCGGCCAATTCCAAAAAAAACCGGGCGGCGGAAATCCGCAAGGTTCTGGACGCCGGGGAAGTCTGGAACGGCCGGCTGAGCAACCGGAAAAAGGACGGCGCCCAATACGAGGAAGTCGCGACCATTTTCCCGGTGCGGAACGAAAAAGGCCAGATCACCCACTATGCCGCCGTCAAGCGGGACGTCACCCGGTTGGTGGCCCTGGAAGCTCAATTGCTCCAGGCGCAAAAGCTGGAATCCATTGGCCAGTTGGCGGCCGGCATCGCCCACGAAATCAACACGCCCATTCAATACGTCGGCGACAACACCCGTTTTCTGCAGGACGCGTTCGAGGATTTGCTCGGCCTGGTCAACGAATATCGCCGGTTCGTCGCCGCGATGAACGGCAAGCCCGGCGAAAATCCCCTGCTGACCGCGGTGAACGAGGCGGAAGAACTGGCCGATCTCGAGTACCTGGCGTCGGAAATACCGCTGGCCGTGCGACAATCGCTGGAAGGCATCGAACGGGTGGCCAAGATCGTCCGGGCCATGAAGGAATTTTCGCATCCCGGCACCGAAGAGAAAACCAGCGTCGATCTGAACAAGGCAATCGAAAGCACGGTGACCGTATCCCGCAATGAGTGGAAATACGTGGCCGATCTCGAATTGGATCTCGACGCCGAACTGCCGCTGGTCCCTTGCCTGCCCGGCGAATTCAACCAGGTCATTTTGAACATCCTGATCAATGCCGCGCACGCCATCGGCGACGTGGTTTCCCGCGGCTCGGGGAAAAAGGGCCGGATCGTCGTCCGCACCCGGCGGGAAGGCGCCTGGGCGGAAATCCGCATCAGCGATACCGGCCCGGGCATTCCCGAGGCGATCCAGGGGAAAATCTTCGACCCGTTCTTTACCACCAAGGAAGTAGGGCGCGGCACCGGGCAAGGGCTGGCGATCGCCCGTTCGGCCATCGTCGACAAACACGGCGGCACTATTTATTTTGAAACGCAACCGGGCACCGGAACGACTTTCATCGTCCGGCTCCCGATCGGAGCGAAATAACCGGGCCGGAGAACGGCGGATAACGGAACCGTTTCATGAAGCGAATCTTATTCGTGGACGACGAACCCAACGTGCTCCAGGGCCTGAGCCGCCTGCTCCGGCCGATGCGGCAGGAATGGAAGATGGAGTTCGCCGGCAGCGGCGCCGCGGCGCTGGAAATCATGGAGCGCGAACCGTGCGACGTGGTGATCTCGGACATGCGCATGCCGGGCATGAGCGGCGCCGAATTGCTCGACGAGGTGCGCCGGCGATATCCGCAAACGGTCCGCATCGTCCTCTCCGGCCAGACCGACAAAAGCGATATCGTCCGCAGCGTCGATCCGGTCCATCAATATCTGGCCAAGCCTTGCGACGCCGAACTGCTCGTCGAAACGGTCAACCGCGCCTTTGCGCTTCGCGGCCTGCTGGCGACCGAACCGCTCAAACGGCTGGTGTCGCAAATGGAATCGCTGCCCAGTCTGCCGACCCTTTATCATCAATTGATGCACGAACTCCATTCGGCCAACGCCTCGCTGCACAACGTGGAAAAAATCATCTCCCAGGATATGGGCATGGCGGCCAAGATGCTGCAAATGGTCAACTCGGCCTTCTTCGGCCTGCGCCGCCGGGTCACCAGCCCAGGTCAGGCGGTGATGATTCTCGGCCTGGACACCATTAAGGGCCTCGCCCTCTCCTCGCATGTCTTTTCGCAAGTCCGCCAAAGCCGGCTGCAGGATTTTTCGTTGGATCGCCTGTGGAAACACAGCATGCTCGTGGGCGGCGGCGCCCGGGCGATCGCCCACGCGGCCGGCGGCGACGCCCGCGCCGTCGATTACGCCTTTACCGCGGGCATGATGCACGATGTCGGCAAGTTGATTCTGGCTAACGAAATGTCCGCCGAGTACAAGCGGATGCGCAAAACAGCCGGCGCCCGGAACCTTCCCATTGCCATCGTCGAACAGGAGTCCCTGGCCGCGACCCACGCCGAGGTCGGCGCCTATTTGCTCGGCCTCTGGGGATTGCCGGACCCGATCCTGGAAGCCGTAGCCTATCACCATCAGCCGGGAATAAGCCTGGTCAAAAACCTCGGCCCCCTGGCGGCGGTGCACGTCGCCGATGCCCTGGCCGACGAGTTGATTCCGGATCCCGACGCCGGCGGCTCGCCGCTCGACCTCCCCTATTTGACTCACCTGGGCATCGCGGATCGGGTGACCGAATGGCAACGCTTGCTCGAGAAGATGATCGCCGAGAGCTAAATCAACAGGAAATAAATGCCGTCATCCTTGGGCCGCGGCCGGTAAACCTCGCCGGTTTGCGGTTCGACAAACCAAAGCTCCTTGTCGGCGGTGATCATCCAGTTGATGGCGTGCCCGCCTAATGGCGACACATTGCCCCACAAAATGCCGAAACAATGGGGAGCCCGCCGCAGGCCTTCCTTGAAAGCGGCTTGGCAAAAATTGGCCTTCATCACCAGCGCGAAGTCGTCGCAATCGAAAACCTCCTCGGTGTAGGCATATTCGCTCATCGCCGCGCGGCTGTTGGCGATGATCTCCTTGGCGTGAACCAACGGCGTCAGGAAATAGCTGGCATCGGAGAAAAAGGGATGACACCCCGGGACCAGCCTTTTGCCGAGTTTGGCTTTCAGAATATTCATGATCTCTTCCTCGGCGGCGTAAATCTTCGGGTATTCCGCTTCGGCGGGTTGGTGCCACATTCGCTTGAACGATCCCGCCGCCTTCCCGCTTTTCCGGCCCTTCGCTTTGGGTCCCTTGATCTCCGGCTTTTTCATTGGATCCTCCCCTTGAAAAAAGTTTTGGTTGTGGTGGCAAGAAGAAGATTGATCCATACCATGACGCCGGAGCGGATTCAATATTATTTAATGCATTATTTATGCTAATCGTCGCCGTCGTCGCTTCACAAAAACGTTAGGGGAAGTAGATCATCGCCACGCCGGGATTCAACGCAGCCGTCGCCCCGGCAACCAGGGATAATGATCGGCGTGCCCGAGTTCGTCCTGGATGGCCTTGATCAATTTATCGACGTCATGGCCGAGTTGTTGTTCCTCGCTCAACTCGCGCACCAGGCCGATGATTTCGGGGTGCTCGCTTTCCAATTGATCCAGCACCGCCGACTGCATGCGGGTCACCTGCAACAACCGCCGGACCTCGGCCATCAGATCCTTCTGCCGCAACCCTTCGCGGATCACCAGCCGAAATTCGGTCTCGTCGATCGGCTTCATCAGGAAGCGCGCGACCTCACCGGCGTTGATCGCATCCACCGCGACCTCGAGGCTGGCCTTGCCGGTCAGGATGTAACGCACCGTTTCCGGGTACTTGCGTCGCACTTCGGCGAGAAACATCGTGCCGGTCAGGATGGGCATATCCTGGTCGGCCACCACCAGATCCACCTCGCGCCCGGCCAGCAGAATCAGCGCCTCGGTGCCCGAATTCGCGGTCAACACCTCGTAGGGTTCTTTATGGAGAACGCGTTGGAGGGCGGCCAGGACGTTCGGTTCATCGTCGACGAGCAGAATCACGTGTTGTTTCGTTTTCTCTTCCAAGGTGGTCGTACCCCCGTCGGTGAAGCCGGATGGCCTAGTGTAACCAGTAGCCCGTGAATGTTCCAGGTCAGGCCGCGGCAATCGCCGGATCACTCTCCGGGCGACGGAGAATACCAGGCTCGGTCGTCGCAAACGGCCGTGGAGAGCAATCCACGTCGCCTGGGGATCGGCGTGGTTCGCCGCCAGCCGAGTCGATCCGCCGGCGACGAAAGTGCGACCGCGCGCGACAACAAAGGATAAAACGGATCCAGCCGCGACAACCCGGCGGCGATTGATGCGCGGTCTTCCCCGGCGGTATCCAGTTCCCAGAGCCCGGCCTCATTCGTGAAATAAACGCGGCCGTTGCGCGGATCGAGGTCCAGCCAGCGGATCCAAGGCGCGGTTCGATAATGACGCACCACGGCAAACGTCGTCAATGAGCGCGCTTCGACGATCGGCAGCAGTCCGCCCAACCAGATCAACCCGCGCCTTTCGTCAATGCGGGCGACGCGCTGACCGGGCAAGGTCGGCACGCGGCGCAGCAATTGCAGGCTGGACGCGTCGATTACCCAGAGTTCCCCCGGAATGGGGATGGACAGCAGCAACCGGCCTCCCGCCCGATCCAATGCCAAACGCTCGGGACGCGCGGGAATCGGCAGGGAACGGATCACCGAGAGATCGGTGGGATCGAGCGCCAGCAGGGGCATGCCCCAGGCGGCGAAAAGAATCTGCCGGCGATCGGCGTCGTAAAGCGCGTCGCCCGGCAAACCGTTGGTCACCGCCTTGACGGTTCGGCCGTCGGGACACAGGAGCCGCAAACCGTCGGTGCAATCGGCAAACAGCAAACCGGCATCACGATTCCAATGGGTGCGACAGGCATCGTCAGGCGTTCCCGTTTTCTTGTCCGCCGGTATCGTTCGGATCGAACCACCGTCGATATCCGCCACGTAGGTATTGCCGGAGGCGACGTCAACGATCACCCACTTCCTTTCCGGCCCGTCAAAACCGGCAGCCTGGATTACGGCCGCCTGATCCATTGAGACGATTCCCGCCGGCTCGGGTGACTTCGAGCCATCGGCGGCAAAACGATGAATCGAGCCCTCCTTTTGCGAAATCGTCCAGAGAAGTCCGACCTGCGGTTCGACAGTGACCTGGTAAAACGATCCCGTGGCCAGATGGCGGAGGGGCGGATCGTTGCGGCTTTCGCGGCTCAATGGTTCGGGATCCAACAGCCAAGGCAGAAACGTCAAGGCGAGAAGAAACACGAGGGGCAAGGGCTTGCTCAACCGAAACCGGATCGAGCTCGACGAGCGGTACTGCGACCAGACCGCCAGCGGGAGGAGGAAATCGGCCAACGGAAAAAGCCGGATCCACCAGGACCGCCGCGCCGGGATCGGCTGGTCGACCTGGTCGAGGGAAAACAGCAGCGAGATATTCGCCGCCAGAAGAAGGCAAACCAGGAAAAAATCGGCCCGCGCCGTTAGCCGGTCCTCGCCCAAAGTCGTGCCGAAAAAAACCGCCGCTCCGGCCAGCAAACCCGGCAGGAAAAAACGCCAAATGCCGAGAGTGACGAATCGCCGTCGAAAAAAATGCGGCGGAAGCAATAGCAGCAAGAGAAAAAGCGCGAAGTCCAGATAAAAAAGCCGATGGAAAATATCGAGCTGCCCGCCACAGGCCACCAACCGTTGGAAATTCGCCCAGGGTCGGTCCAGATCGTCGAAATAATATAGAGCGGACAGCCGATAGCCGAGCCAGGCCAGGCCGATCGCCAACGCCACGAGCCAACGAACCAGATACCCGGCTCCGCTCAATCGGTTGGCGCCCGCCCATTTCATCCGCTGCCCGCCGAAAAACGTGATCGCATAGATCCATCGCTCCTTTTAACCGTGTTTCCCACTGACGGTTTCGGACCGATTTATCGTCTTGGCCGTTGTTGTTTAACTATGGTAATAGTTGCCCTGGTTTTGAATTATGAGAGGAAAAGTAAGAGATGAAAAGCGCCTGGACGATTCTCACCCTGATGATCATTCTCTTGCTGCCGGCCCTGCTCGCTTCCTGCGCCGGCGACGACGATGACGATAACCCCGGATCGAATCCGGGGCAGACTCAAGACGACGACAACGACGGTGCTGACGATGATGATGACGACGACAACAACAATGACGACGACAATAACGACAACGACACCTCGCCCGCCGAAATCTGGGATGCGCTTACGCCGCAGGGATTGCCGGTCGATCAGGTGATGGGCACCTCGACGCAGATGTACGACGGGCCCGACGACAACTGGTACCGCGATTTCGAGATCCCCAAGCTGGTCGAAGCCGGGCTGTTTCGCTTGCGCGCGTCGATCGACTGGCCCGACGTCGAACCCGAACAGGATCAGTTCACCTTCGCCTACAGCGATCCGTTCGTGCAACTGGTGATCGACGCCGGCCTGCGGTTCGACGGCCGCCTTTGCTACGGCGTCGATTGGGCGGCGCCGGACGACAACGACTCGGCCATCCCGCCCGCCGACTTCGGCGACTACGCCGGGCACGTCGCCGAACACTATTGCGGGGTCATCGACTCCTGGGAAATCTGGAACGAGGAAAACGTCAAGGTATTCTGGCAGCCCGAGCCGGACCCGCAGGTTTTCGGCGACATCATGAAAGCGGTGTTCATCGCCGTGCACGACGCCTGTCCGGACGCGAAAGTCGTCTTCGGCGGCCTGACGCCCTTCGAGGGCAATTCGCTCGTTGGCCAGGGGCTTTACCGGTTCCTCGACGAGGTCCGCGCCGTGCATCCCGACATCGGCGATTACTTCGACGTCATGGCCATTCACCCCTACACGCTGGGACAGACGCCGACGCCGGAATACGCACTGTTGTTCGGCGACTACGAATTTTGGCCCAGCCTGCCCGGCCAGGTTCGCACCGCCCGGCAGCGCCTCGCCGACATGGGCGTGCCCGACAAACCGATCTGGGCCACCGAATACGGCTGGCCGTCGCTGCTCATCGGCGAGCAGGCGCAGGCCGACTTCCTGGTGCGCGGCGCACTGCTCGGCCTGACCGAGGGCGTCGAGGCCATGGACTGGTACACCTTCTACGATCGCGAACCGGGTAGCAGCACCCTTCCCACTGAGGATTATTTCGGTCTTTACTCCTGGCCCGACGCCGAGGGCGGCCCGCAGCAAAAGCCCGTCTACCGCGCGGCGCGCGGCCTGTACCGGGTTCTTGGCGACGCGCGCTACGCCGGCGATCTGTCCGCCGCGCTCAGTTTGCCGGACAGCGTTTACGGCCTGGGATTCGTGAACGAACAAACCGGTCAAATCTACCTGGCCGCATGGGACGGCCGGTATAAAAAAACCACTTCCTTGACGTTACCCTGCCCGGCGGCGACGCAAAGCTACGAAGTGCTGGACGAGGAAGGCGAAAGCGTCGCGCAAGGCGGCGCCGTCGAATCGCTGACCCTGGAACTGACGGGGCAAGTAACCTACGTCCGTTTCGACTTGGAATAGCCGGCTGCCGCGATCATCAGTGTTCCGTCAGTTCAGCGGCGGGAAGAATGCCTCTTTCGACATAGATCGGTTGTACGGCGCGCCTGATTTTCGGCAACCGGGTCGCGTACCAGACCGCGCCGATCAGGCAGGCGACGCCGCTGACTAGCAGCGTGCCCGGCGTACCGATGTGCTCCGCCAGCGATCCGGCCAGGAGCGAACCGAACGGCGCCATGCCCATGAAGGCCATGGTGTGGAAGCTCATCACCCGGCCGCGTTTTTCGTCCGTGACGATCGTCTGCAACAGGGTGTTGCTGGCGGCCATCTGGGTCATCATCGAAAAACCGACGAACAACAGAATGAGCATGGACAGCCAGAAATTCGCGGAGAAGGAAAAAATGATCAGCGAAAGGCCGAACATTCCGGCGGCGGTGGCGATCAACTCGATCAGACCGAGGGCGTTTTTCCGCAGCGCCAGATAGAACGCGCCACCCAGCGCTCCCAAGCCGGTGGCCGCGGCCAGGAACCCGAGCGTATGCGCGCCGCCGTGCAGCACATCCTTGGCCACGACCGGCAACAACACCACGTACGGCATGCCCATCAGGCTGATCATCGCCAGCAACAGCAAAATGGAACGGATCGGCGCCGAGTGGTAGGCGTAGGAAAATCCTTCCTTGAAATCGGCGAAGAACGACCGGGCGGGTGGCGGCGTCCGGCGCGGCTTGAGGCGCATCATCAAGAGCGAGGCGATCACGGCGATGTAGCTCAGGCCGTTGATCAGAAAGCAAAGCCCCTCGCCCATCGAGGCGATCAGCACCCCCGCGACGGATGGGCCGATCAGCCGGGCGCCGTTGAACATGAACGAATTGAGCGCGATGGCGTTGCCCAGGTCGTCGCGCTGGTCGACCATCTCGATGACGAACGATTGTCGCGAAGGCACGTCAAAACCGTTGATCAGCCCCAGCATTACGCTGAGCGCCAGCACGTGCCAGATGTTCACCACCCCGGCCAGCGTCAGCCCTGCTAAAAGCAAGGCCTGGATCATCGAAAACACCTGGGTGGCGACAACGATCCGGCGCAGGTTGAGCCGGTCGGCGACGACGCCGGCGTAGGGCGCGATGAGAAACGTCGGCAGTTGCCCCCAAAAACCCACCATCCCCAGCCAGAACGCCGACCCGGTCAATCGGTAGGCCAGCCAATTGACCGCGATCCGCTGCATCCAGGTGCCGATCAGCGAAATGCCCTGGCCGAGGAAGAACAGGCGATAGTTCCGCGAACGCAACGCGCGAAGCGCGAAACGTAGTCCGGAGAAAGCGATCTTGGAGTGCGTGTCGGTGGTCATGTCCCGGTTTGTTTCCATTCTGCAGCTTCCATCCGCCCAATGCCCTGAGCCGGATTTGAACCGGCACGGCCGCGAAGCCCGGGGATTTTAAGTCCCCTGAGTCTACCATTCCTCCATCAGGGCGCAGCCCGCAAAATACAGAAAAGGATCCGGAATGTCGAGATTGTTCGCCGCGGTCGGGGTTAATGCTCGGGTGCGGGTCGTTTCACAGTCCCGCCGCCGAAATTGATCTCCAGTTGCAGGAAAGCGCCGGTCAGCGACCAATCGGGCCCGCCCCGCGCCAGTTTGCCGTCCTTGCGCCAGCCGGTTTCCAGCAATTGCGCCTGCGCGCCGAGGGTGACACCCGGTAAAAATGCGCCGAAACCGCCGTGGGTTTCGCTTTCGACGAATCGCACCGGCCACAAATAGGTAAAGCCGAGCGAACCGATCATCACGTCCTTTCGGTAAACCAGATCGTCTTGCGGTTCCGAGGCCGTCGCCGCCGCCCGCCGGTCCACTTCCGTGAACGCCCGGACGGCGTACCCGTCCTGCTCGAACCGCAGCGTGCTCGCGCCCCCGCCCAACCCGACATACGGATAAGCCAGCCCATAGCGGCCGTTGAGCACCGCGTAGCCGACGTCCATTTCGCCGGACGCGACCGTCAAGGTCACGTCGGAAAGCCCACCGTTCAGCGACTGCTTCATCCACGCGCCGCGGCCGCCGACGACCAGCCACTCGAAGAGCAAGCCGTTAGCCTGGGCGCCGATGACCGGCCATACCGGCGGCAGCGAATCCACGTTCACGCTTTCGAAATAATCATTCATATCCGCGACGGCGAAGTAGCGGGCGCCCGGCGAGATGCCGCCCCAACCGCCGAATTGAATCGGCTCGGTGCCGGCCCAAGCCGGTCCGGCGAGCAGCCCGAAAATTCCCAGGCACCAGACGAGGCGGCGAATCGTTCTCATGTCAGTCAGAATAACCGCATCCAGCGGTTAGAGCAATCTCACTCGTTGCTTAAAGTGCCGCCGCCGAAGGACAGGTCGACTTGGAAGAAGAACGTGGTGAACGGCAAATCCGGCCCGCCCTGCAATTCATTGCCCTCGCCGTCCTCCCAACTCTTCGACTCGAGGGGGAACGTCGCGCCGGCGTGAACGCCGCCGAGAAACATGCCGAACCCGCCGTCGGTATTGCGCAGGAACTTCAGCGGATAGTGATAGGAAAACCCCGCCGTCCCGTACAAGGTGTTGCGGATGACCTCGTCGTTCGCCCGGTAGTACTTCCAGACCGTCGGGTCGTCGCCTTCCTTGAAGCGGATATCGACCGTGTTGACGCCAAGGCCGATGAACGGAAACGCCAGGCCGTATTGGCTGTTGACGACCGCGAAGCCGACCTCGCCCTGGCCCTGGGCGAGATAAAGGTCGACGTCGGTCAGCGTGCCGTTGGCGGTGGCCTGGGTGATGATGGCCCGGCCGCCGAGCATCAACCGCTCGAAAAGAATGGCGTAACCGTGCGCCCCGATCTGCGGAAAGGCGTTGGGCAAATCCGCGCCCGTCGGCTTGAGCCAGTCGTTCAGGTCGCCCATGTCCTCGTAAAACGCGCCGATCGACAGCCCGCCGAAACCGCCGAACTGAATCGTTTCACTCGCCGCCCAGACCACTTGCGGCACGGTCAGGAACAACAGAGCCAACAGGCAAGCACGGCGCATCTCATCCTCCTTCGCTTCGCGGCAGCGAAATATTCGGCCGGCGAAACGCCACCGGCCGAAGCAGTCGTTCGAGTCAGGTCAAATTATCGGCAGGAACGCCGCAGCGTCAAGGATAAAGGCGAAAATCCAATCCCATATTATTCGTCGTGGCGTCGGCATGAAGGCAGATGATTTCCGCGGCTGGCAGGCCGACGGACGCGATAGCCCACGGCGAGGATTTCATCGAGGTTGTCCTAGTTTAGCGAACGTCGAACTTGACGAATACCTTCGTGTTGAACCCGTAAGGAATCCCTACAAGTTTCCAATTTGCCGAGTTCGCCCCGGGGTTGAAACTGAAAGATTAAGGAAAGAGGCGACATTTCTCCACCCGGGTTCTATTCCGCCGCGTCGTCGTCGGGCTGGTCGCCGTAATAAACCGTTTCAGCCGAAAACGACCCAGTCTGATTGGTCGCGTAGCGGATCATGATGTAATCGCGGTACGTCAGATGGACGAACCCGTTTTCGTCGAGCGCCAGGGAAACGTTCTCGCCGCTGAACGGTTCACCCTTGCGGTTGAAACGGGAACCGGCTTCGACGAATTCGCTTTGCCAGGTCGAAAAATCATCCAGGGACATGGTGGCGTAGGTGACGTTCCAACCATAGTCGCGGTAGGCCAGATGCAACACGTCATTCTCGTCGATCACCAAATCGTTGCGCGCCCCGGTGCAATTACCGGGAAGGGTTTGCTCGTTCCATTCCTCCGCCTCGCGAAAGACGATGGCCACCTTCTTGCCGAGAGTGCAATAGACGAGATAGGGCACATCCAGCGAATTGACCCCGACGGAAAACGCGCGCGGCAGTGCTTCGAAGGTCACGATCTCCGGATCGCTCCAAACCCCACTCTCGCGCCGGAAATAAAACAGGTTGTATCCGGACCACAACACCAGGTGGGAGCAATCGGCATGATCGATCGCCAGACTCACCCCGTCGTCCCCCGGAGTATTCGGGTATTGCGAAGCGACCGGAATCAATTCCGTGGTATCCCAACCGGTTGCCGTTTGAACGCTGTATTCCGCCTGTTCATAACCCGCCGCCGCCAGATCGTCCGGCAGGCGAATGCGCGCCACGTGAATCGCGCCCGCGCCGTCCCGCGCGATCGCCACCGGCCCGCTGACGCCTTCGATCGACGGCCGATCCGTCCATTGGGTGTCCTTGCCCACCGCTACGCCGCTTTCGGAATCGCCGTCGAAAACGAGCACGAAGGACAGTTCGTCGAAACCGATCAGATCGTTGAAGTAACCGGACAAGCCGGCGTGGCCCCACAGGGAATCCTGCCATTGACCCTCGGCGGTCAGATAATAGATCGCCATCTCCGCCGTATCCACGTAATTACCGTCGGATTTCAACGGGAACGCGATCGCCAGAGTTCCGGGCAGAGAGCCGATCGAGGTTTCGCCGACCGGGTAAATCCAGGTCGGATGCGAGTAGGTATCGTCATCGAACCAAGAGTCATCATCGTGAGTGTCGTCGTCATTGGTGTCGTCGTCATCCGTCGGCCAGGGCGTCGGCGACGGATTGTCGCTCGCCTCGTTGTCGTCGTCGTTGGGATGGTCGTCCCCGCCCGCGCAACGCAAACAAGCGGCACCCGGGAAAAGCAGACACAACAAAACACCGATGATGAATAGTCTTTTCATTTCATTGCTCGTGCGGCCAAGTCGTGGAAATGAAAAAGACCAAGCTTCGCACCCGCGTTTATTCATCGGGAGAATCCCCTTGATAGACGATCTCGATCGTGAAAGGCCCCTCTTGATTGGTCGCGTAGAGTACTTGCGACCGATTATGGTACGTCAGATGGGCGAACCCGCTGTCATCCAGCGCCAGTGAAACGTTGAAAGGGAAACTCATATTTTCATAGTCGGCATTGGAATCGACGATTTCCGTTTGCCAGGTCGCGGTTTCGTTCAACGACACAGAGCCGTAAGCGATGCTGCCGTCGCCGTCCACATAGGCCAAATGCAAAACATCGTCTTGATCGAGAACGGAACCGTAACGGCCATTGCCGCAGGCCGCGGGAAGAAGACGCGAATGCCAACCATCCTCACCACGCCGAGTGATTTCCAATTCACGATCGATGTTGCAATAAACGACAGAGGGGTCTTCGGCCGAGTTCAGCTTGACGGAAAACGTCCGCGCCAGCGCGCCGAAAGAAACGATTTCCGGGTTTTGCCAAGCGCCGTCCGTCCGTAACCAATAGGTGATGTTGCCACCGGACCACAAGGCCAGATGGGAGCGATCGGCGCTGTCGAGCGCCAGGCTGATGCCATTGTCGCCCGGTTTTTTCGGATACCGTGAGGTGACGGGAATCAAGACCTCGGTATCCCATCCGGTCTCCGTCTGGACGCTGTATTCGGCCTGTTCATAACCGACCGGGTTAAAGTAATCTGGTACACGAATATGCGCGATGTGAATGGTGCCCGCGCCATCCCGCGCCACGGCGAGCGGTCCGTCGGTGCTTTCCAGACAAGGCAGTTCGATCCAATCCTCATCACTGATTAAATACAAGGCGGTTTCGGAATAACGATCAAACACGGCAAGAAAAGTATGATCGTCGTAAACGGCAAGTTCATTGAAAAAACTTGGCAAATAATACCCGTAATCCCACAATTGAGTCTGCCATTCACTGCCGTTTATTTTAAACTCCACGTCTAGTATTGCATAATCATCATCATAGCCATCGCATTTCTCGTCATACGCGATCGCCAAGGTTCCCGAAAGGTAGCTGATGGAAGTTTCGCCGAGGGGATAATGATAAGTCTCGCCCCAAGTGTCATCGTCGTGGGTATCGTCATCAACCGTGTCGTCGTCGGTGGGCCAGGGGGTCGGCGATGCCTCGGTCGTTGTGTCGTCATCGTCATCGGACGAGTCGTTTTTATCGACGGAACAATGAGGGCAAAGCAAGACGATGAAGAGAAGAATCGGCAATCCGAAAAAGCCGAGGCGCATTTTCATTTCCCTCGCTCCCCGGTTTATCGACTGAAAACATGGACTAGTCATGCCATTCGTCGGGACCCACGTCGAAAGCCGCGCCCTGCGGCCGCGCGTCGCCGTCCATGTCGAGGTACGCGTCCGCGCCGTCGTACCAGGTCCCCGGATCGACCCCCGCGTCGATGCAGGGGCTGCCCGCCAGCAAGTGAGGGTAAGCCGCCGAATCGAATTCCGGTTCGGCCGCGAAATTCCCCGTCGACAGGTCGCAACCTTCCCAACCGCAGGCGTTGACTCCGTCGATCGACAGCACCGGTCCGGCGTTCGCCCACAACAGGAAGCACGGCGTCGTACCGCACTTCAGGTCGTTGGCCACCAGCGTATGAGTGCCGTAAAGCGTCCGCAGGGCGTAAGTGAAATCGTCCTCCGCCGCGTAGATGATGTTGTTGATCAGGATGGCGTTGCCCTGCAAATAGGCCCCGCCGCCCAAATCCGAAGCCGCGGTGGTCAGCAGATTCCCGATCAGCGTCACCGTACTTACCTGATCGAACGTCCGGATGGCATTGGCCGAACCGCCGACGCAGTTCCCGGGCGCCAGGCGATTGTTCACCAGCGTCATGCCATCGCCGTAATAGACCTCGACGCCATGCGAGAGCGAGGCAAAGCCGCCGTCGGCCTCGCCGCCGACGATGTCGTTATTCACCATCAGCAAAGGAAAATCCCACACCGAATACGCAACGCCCGCCGACCAGGCCGTGCTCGTCTCGTTCGTCGCCGGTCCGGCGTTGATCCGGTTTCCCCGCACCACTCCTTCGCCGGCATTCCCTTCGGAGCCGAACAAAATGCCGCAGGTGTAAGCCTTACCGCTCTGCGCAGACACTTCGCCGGTGTCGATTTCATTGTTCTCGAAGACCACGTTCGCGGATCGGTAGACCATGATGCCGATCGATTGCGCGTCATATTCGGCGACCACATCGCCGCCGCTGATCCGGCACCGCGTGAGACGAATCTTGCCGTCTTGAATCGAGATCCCGATCGACTCCGCCTGACCCGATTCTTCTGCCGTCGGCCCGATGATCGTCAAGCCGTCCAGTCGGATTTCGCTCTCGTGCGGATTGGTCATCGTCCAACCGAGCGGCCAGAGCGGCCGCAGGATCGTTTCATGGACGGTGATGTTGCGTTGCCAGTCCGAGGCCCGGTAGCCGCCGTATACGGACGTCGATATCACCTGCGAAAACGATTCTTCCTCGTAGACTCCCTCGGCGATGACGATCGGCCGGACTTCGGCGTTGGCCAGGGTCAACGCGGCGTTGAAGGTTTGTTTGGGCAGATCGGCCGTGCCCGGATTCGCATCGTCACCCGACGCCCCGTCGACGTAGACCGCATTGTCCGGCGGCGTCTCATCATCGTTGTCATCGTTATCATCGTCGTCGTCGCCGCTGTCGTCGTTATCGTCGTCGCCGCTGTCGTCGTCACCGCTATCGTCGTCATCGTCGCCTGGTAACGAATCGTCGTCCCCGGATTGGCTGTCGTCATTGTTGTCGTCATTGTCATCGTTGTCGTCATCCGAGCCGTCGTCGCAGGAAAGGAAAAACACTGAAAATGCCAGCAGCAGGAAAAAGAAAGTTTTCATCGTCCAATCCTCCAATTATTGAGACTACTGAGGCATAATAGGCGCACTCAAACAAATAACACTCCAATCGCCGCGATTCGTCAAGCTGGGGACTGACTTTTTATCCGTCGCCAGGCCGCGGCGGTTGAAAAAGCCGCTCTCCAGTTTCGACTCCGGCCCCGGCTATTGACAAATCGGTAAAAAACCTTATTTTTCCTACCGCTTAAGCGTGGAACTTGAGATTTCAAGGGGAACGTGCGATGCCGATTTACGAATATACTTGCTCCCAATGCAACGCACACGTGGAAAAAATCCAGCGGTTCACCGATGCTCCGTTGAAAACCTGCCCGCACTGCGGCGGCCCGCTGCATAAAAAAGTCAGCCTGTCGGCCTTCCAACTCAAAGGTAGCGGCTGGTACGTCACCGACTACGCCGGCAAGAAAAGCTTCAACCAAACCGCCGGCGAAAACGGCAACGGCAATGGCAACGGCAACGGCCATCACAAGCCCGACGCCGGGAAAACCGAATCCGGCGAATCGAAGGACGCGACGAAAACCACCGCCCCGGCCGGCTCCGAGAAAACGCCGACCACCGATCATTAAAACCTTGTTTTCAAGCGAATATTTTTCAACGAACCGGAGGCGCGGTCTTGTTTATACTTAGGCAATATGTCCCCTTAACTGTGCAGCAAAAATGTCCCCTTGGTTACGTAGAGTTCGGAGCCGAGGCCTGATAGACCCACGTCCAGTTGGTTGTTCCCTTTCGATTTTCCGTTTTGCATCGGGCTTTG
>JAAYVF010000101.1 GCA_012517325.1 Myxococcales bacterium
AAAGCCCGATGCAAAACGGAAAATCGAAAGGGAACAACCAACTGGACGTGGGTCTATCAGGCCTCGGCTCCGAACTCTACGTAACCAAGGGGACATTTTTGCTGCACAGTTAAGGGGACATATTGCCTAAGTATAAACACCGCGCGAATCGCGCCGGACGAATCTGGTTCCGGGTCAGTGCGAATGGCCGCAGGAGCACGGCGGCTCGCCGAGGCCCTTGCGCAACAGGATTTCGTCGAACTCGGGCCGGAGCAAACCGGGCAGCACCGCCGCGTCCGCGTAGCCGCGGGCGCGATAGAACGCCAGCGCCGGCTCGTTGAAGGAAGAGACCGTCACCCACAGGTTGGGCGCCAGCCGCGCCGCCTGCTTTTCCAACCAGGCGAGCAGCGCGCCGCCGATCCCCTGCCCGTGCCAGCCCTCGCTGACCGCCAGTATTTCCAGAAACGACCCGCGCAGCCACGGATAACGCACCGCCAGCACGGCGCACGGCCGGTCGTCGATTTCCACCGTGAATCGCCGCAGCGCCGCGTCGGGCCGGCGCAGGTAATTCTCCAACCCCGCCGGTTCGGAGCCGAGGGTTTTCCATGGATCCATGGCCGACAGGCGGATCGCCAGGTAGCCGGCGTCGTCCGGCGCGAACTCGCGCAACCGGCCGAGCGGGTGCGAAAATTCCTCGCAACGGAACGGCTCGCTCATCGTCCCTCCCGGAAGAGTTGATCGTATTTCTTGTTGTCGCCCGGCCGCTCCTCGTAGCACTCCGTTTCGGCGACCGCCCGGCCGCGCATCAGCAGTTCGCTGACCGTGACGAATTCATAGCCCTGTTCGCGCAACTTCGGCACGAACAAAGCCAGCGCCTCGGCGGTGCGATGGCCGCGGCCGTTGGCATGGCCGATGACGATCGCGCCCGGCCGGGCGCGTTGCAGCACGGTGGCGGCGATCAGGGCGGCCGAGCGGTGCGGCGACGGGTCGGCGGTGACGATGCTCCATTGCACGGCCGGCAGACCCTGTTCGGCGAGCAGCGCGAGCGCGGCGGCGTCGCAGGCGCCGTAGGGGAACCGGTACAGCAGCGGAATCGGCGGAATGCGGGCCATGGCCGCGTCGCCGGCCGCGCGGGCGCACGGTCGCGCGGCGAGCCGTTCCCACAACAATTCGTACTCGGCCTGCGCCCATTCGACCTGCCGGACGCCTTCTTCGGCCGGAATCACACGGTGATTGGCATGCGACCAGCCATGGCTGCCGACCTCGAACAGCGGATCGGCCAGGAGCTGCATCGCCGGTTCGGGGTGCGAACGCAGCCACTTGCCGCCGGCGAAAAACGTGGCCGGGACCCGATTCGCGCGCAGGTAATTGACCAGCGCCGCGTCGTAGCCGGTGCGTTCGCGCGGGCGCTCGCACAGGTCGAAGGTCAGCGCGATCGGCCGGCGATTATCGCGCGGCTCGACCTCGCGCAGCGAATTGCGCCAGGCCGGCGGCACGGGCGGCCGGCGATGCTTGGGCGCGGTCCGTTCGGGCGGCGACAAGTCCGGATGCGGATCGTGATTCAGCACATTGCGGTCGGCGGCGGTTCCCGCCAGTTCGGCCGGCGTCCAGCACTTTTCGAGCACGGCGGCCGAACCGAAGGTGAACGAGCCGACGGTGGTTTGCAGCGGATCGGCGGGGGTCAACGGTTCCGCCTGCGCCGCGGCCCGGCCGGGAAGGCGGTCGGCGAGGATTCGCGCGCCGGCCGCGAGCGTCCGGCGAGTCGCCGGATGCGACCAGCCGCAATACACCGCGCCGAGCAGCGCGCCGAGCAGGAGCGGCAGCCACCAGCGAAGGCGGCGGCGCGGTCGGCGGCGGGAAACGCGGGTTGAACGATGGCGAACCGGCATGAAGACAATCCTCGACGCGGGTGGCGAACCGTGAAAAGCGCGGCCGTTTTTTCGCGGCGGACGGAGCGCCGCCTAAACCGCCCGCGGGAACGACGCGACGATGGGGCGGATCGACTTGTCGAACGACACCGGGATCCCGGCGAAATGATCGCCGATGTAATTGGCCCGATCGAAGGTGTGCGGGTTTTTCAGGTAATCCCAGTCCGCCGGCACCGGCCCGAATTCCTCCTGGCCGAGAAACTCCTCCGCCGTCACCGCCTTGCCGCCGGTCAGCACGGCCAGCTTGCCGGTCGCGTTGGCGATCTTTTCGAAACCCCGGAACAGGTTGACTTGCGAGGGATAGGCTTCGAGCATGTTCCGCTTGGCCCGCATCTCGTTTTCGTTCAGGCGGTAGCGCCAGCGCAGGCCGCGATAGAACGGGTTGAAGCGCAGGGCCACCAGAATGATGTATTCGTACATCGGCACGTGAATCAGCGGCACGGTTTCGCCGGTCTGCTTTTGGTAATCGTCGAGCGCCAACCGGGTGAAATAATGGGTCAGGTCGTGCTCGGGATTGCCGCCCTGGTAGGCGGGCGTGAAGACGACTTGCGGCCGATAGGCGAAAACGCGGTCGCGGATCGCGTCGATCATCCGCTGGAAAAACGGCCGGAGCCGCGTGGCCGCGTCGGCGGCTTGCGTCACGTAGGACAACCGGCGGTAGATTTCGACCTCGGAAAAGTCGAGGCATTCCGTGCGGTCCGCGGTGATCCCCAGGGCCGCCGCGCTTTTCAGGGCCTCGGTCTTGCGGATCGTCGCGTACTGCCGCGGCGCCACGTCGGTCTCGAAATACAAGCCGTCACCGTTGGTGACCCAGACGATGCGCACGCGGTCGCCGGCGTGAGCCAGCGTGCCGCCGAAGGGCACTTCGTCATCCTGGTGCGCCAGGACCGCCAGCGGCCGTTCCATCCGGTCGTAGGCTTGAATGAATTCTTCCACCGTCTGATCGGGCAGCGACATTTTTTCCCCCGCGTTACCAGGCTGGCGAATTGTATGAATTTGACCCTTTTGACGCAAGGCAGCGCGTGTTAACTGTATTAGCTTAGCGACTTTGTCCCCTGTAACTGCTTAGCGATTATGTCCCCCATGAAGAAGGACATGATTTCGATGACTCCCAAGGAGTTACAGCGGATGAGGTTGCTGGTCTGCGTCCTGGAGGGGCAGCTGCCCC
>JAAYVF010000102.1 GCA_012517325.1 Myxococcales bacterium
AAAGCCCGATGCAAAACGGAAAATCGAAAGGGAACAACCAACTGGACGTGGGTCTATCAGGCCTCGGCTCCGAACTCTACGTAACCAAGGGGACATTTTTGCTGCACAGTTAAGGGGACATATTGCCTAAGTATAAACACCAAAAGACCCTGCCGTTGACACGAGGCGGCGGGTGCAATACGAAAGTAATTCGACAACCGAGGTACGCGGAGAATGATATGCGCAGGTTGAATGGCTGGTTGCTGATGTTGCTTTTCGCTTGTCTGGCGCTCGCGGCCTGCAACGAAGACGATGGAGAGGACGATACCGTCGCCGACGATTCGGTTCAGATCACTTTGCGGGTCGATCAGGATGAAGTTTTCGGCTTCGTCCAGGACGAAGGGATCGGCTACGCGAAATTTTCCGACCACGACGGCCTGGTCGGTACGCGGATCAAATGCGAAGTCTTCCTGGACGATCTGGCCCGCTTCGACAACGCCGTACTGACCGGCCGGCTGGAATTGATCAACGAAAACGCGATCAAAGCGGATTCGTTCGTACAGGAATTCACCGTCGACCGCGATACCAACAGCTTTTACTTTTACATTCCGCAAATTTTAACCGTCCCGATTCTGCTCGATTTCCGCCTGTCGTTGACCTACGAGGAGGAAAACGTCCAGCAGACCGTCGACCACTTCGAAGCCAGCCTGGTTTACGAATTCAATGTGAGCACGGGCAAGCCGGCGACCTTCTAGGATCATGGCCCCGCGACCCGGCCGGATTTTTTCCTCGTTCCGACCGGCGTTCATCGCCTTTCTCTTGCTGGCTTTGCTGCCTTTGCAAACCTCCGCGAAGCCCGCGCCGGCGCTGCGATTCATCGGCGGCGACGTGTCCGCGCCCGACTTGCCGTCGAAAATCCTGAACGGCGAATGGCGCCGATTGTTGTCGGCCGGGCATCCGTTCCTGGTGCGAACCGCCCGCGCCCCGGCGTTGCCGGCGGGCCGCCGGCCGCAACGCGATGGGCTGCTCTGGCTCGCCCCCGTGCCGCCCGACGGCTGGATCGTCCTGCCCGCCGCCGCGAACCCGCCCCGCCCGTCTTATGTCAAATGGTGCGGAATCCTCCCGCCGGCCGCGAAGAAAACCGTCGGCCTGGAAAGCGCCCGCGGTCAAACCGAATACCTTGCGCGGCGCGGCGGTGGAATCGCGCCGGTCAAGGCGGCGCAAGGCGACGATTTGGCCCGCCTGCTGGCCGATCCCGACGTCTGGGCCGTCGCTCCGGCCATGCCGGCGCGCGCTCCGGCCAACAACCACGTCCGGCGGATCATCGGCGCGGACTTCGCGCAGGACGAGCCCTGGAATCTCAGCGGCGACGGCGTTTCCGTGGCGATGTGGGACGAAGGCCGGGTGCTGCACGCGGATCTGGCGGGGCGAACGACCAACCTGGCGGACGGCGACGCCAGCGACCACTCCACCCACGTTGGCGGAACGATGGCCGGCAACGGCGCGTTGAGCGACGGCCTTTATCGCGGCGTCGCGCCGCGGGTCCGCGTCTTCGCCTGGCGGTACGACGATCCGGTGATGGATCTGCCCCAGGCTTTGGAACGCAACGCGAGCTGGATCAACAACAGTTGGGTCTATTTCATCGACGATTCCGAGGCCAATTGCGAATACCTCGGGGCGTACGATTCGTACACGGCGGAATTCGACCGAGCGGTGGCCGGCGAGGACGGCGCGCCGATCGGCATTTCCTTCGCCGGCGGCAACATGGGCGCGGCGGACGACTGCGGCATCGCGCTCCGCGACGGCTACGGCAGCATTCCGCCCCCGGCCACGGCGAAGAACATCATCGCGGTGGGCAGCACCGACGACGGCCGGCAAGTCAGTTTTTATTCCAGCCGAGGACCGACGAACGACGGCCGGATCAAACCCGACCTGATGGCGGTCGGTTGCGTCAAACCGGACCCTGGGTACATCGTCTCGACGCTGCCGGCCAGCTCGTACGGCGGCTCGGGCTGGTGCGGCACGAGCATGGCGGCGCCGCAAGCAACCGGCACGGCCGCGCTGCTTTACGAACTGGCCGCGCGTTCGGCGCTTGAGTTGAGCCCGGCGCTGGTCAAAGCCTTGCTGATCGCCACGGCGCGCGAACTAGAAGACCCGGGGCCGAGTTACGCCTCCGGCTGGGGCGAACTCGACACGGCGGCCGCCGTCGTGATGCTGGCCGAACAGGCTTTCGTTACCGGCGAACTGGCCGCGGCGGACGAGATTTTCGAGCGGGAAATCACCGTGCCCGCCGGCCGGCCGGCGCTGGAAGTGACACTAGTGTGGGACGACCCGGCGGCTGCGGAAACCGCCGCGCGGGCGTTGGTGAACGACCTCGAATTGCGCCTGATCGATCCGGCGGGCGACGAGATCCTGCCCTGGGCCCTGGACCCCGACGATCCCGACGCGGCGGCGGCGCCCGGCAAGGATCACCGGAACAACGTCGAACAGGTCAGAGCGGACGCCCCCGCGGCCGGCGTTTGGAAAGTGCGGGTCGGCGCGGCGTCGCTGGCGACCGCGCAGCCCTTCGCCCTGGCCGGCTGGATACTCGGCGATCCGACCTGCGACGGGGACGCCGACCGTTCGCCCGGCCCGCAATGCGACGGCGACGACTGCAGCGACGCCGATCCGGCCGTTCACCCCGGCGCGGCGGAAATCTGCGGCAACGGTTTCGACGAGGATTGCGACCATCAGGCGGACGAATCCTGCGACGATGACGACGACACCACCCCGCCGGACGATACGACCGATGACGACCAGGATACGCCGGCCGATCAGTCGGCCGACGATTCCGCGCCGGACTCCGGCTGCGGCTGCTGAAATCGGCGGGAGGCCGAAATGAAACACGCGCTTTTTTGGATCGGATTGCTGCTGCTTTCCCTGCCGTCCTGCGACGACGACGGCGACACCGACGCGGTCGCCGACCTCGAATGCAACGACCTGATCGAAGAAATCTACGAGGAATGCGATTTGCGGCTGCCGCTGTGGGAAGGCGACCGGCCGGACGCCGAGCACGCCTTGCGGTATTGCCGCGAGGACGAACGCTACGAATGGGCCTGCGTCGACGACTGCGTTTTCGCCGACAAACGGCTCTGCACCTCGCTGGAAATGTGCCTGGACGACTGCCCGTTAAAGGATTAGGTCGGCGAACAAATCGTAGGCGTCCGAACGCGTCACCCGCGCCCGGACCAGTTGGCCGGGCCCGCAGCTCTCTTCCGCCGGCGCGCGCACGTAGATCGCCCCGTCCACTTCCGGCGCCTGTTGCGCGACGCGGCCGACGTGCGAATAAGCCCGCCCCGAGTGCTTGTGCAGCGTTTCCTCGATCAGCACCTCGACCTCGCGGCCGCGCCACTCGCGCCATAATTGCCGGCTGATGACCTGCTGCGCCTTCATCAAGCGGGCCGCGCGTTCGACCCGCGTTTCGGCGTCCACCCAATCGGACTGCTCATACGAGGGCGTGCCCTCTTCCGGCGACCAGGCGAACACGCCGACGTGGGCAAAGCGATTTTCCTTCACGAACGCCAGCAACTCGCGGAAATCGGCATCCGTTTCACCCGGGTGGCCAACGAGAAACGTGGTGCGGATCGCGATGTCGGGAATCCACCGGCGCAGCCGCTCGACGACCGCCTGGCTACCGGCGTGGGTTTGCGGGCGGCCCATCCGTTGCAGCAGGTGGTCGCTGATGTGTTGAAACGGCACGTCGAGGTACGGCGCCACCTTGCGGCAGGACGCCAAAGCGCGCGCCAAGGATTCGTCGACACGCGCCGGATGCGCGTACAAAAGACGAATCCAGCGAATTCCGGCGACGCGATCCAGGGCGCGCAGCAGTTTGACCAGCGACGTGCGCGGCGAAAGATCGCGCCCGTAAAGCGTCAGATCCTGCGCCACCAGGCTCAGTTCCTTCACGCCGCGCTCGGCCAGCGCCGCCGCTTCGGCGAGAATCGCTTCCGGCGGGCGGCTGCGGTACGGGCCGCGCAGGCGGCCGATGATGCAGTAGGCGCAATGGTTCGAACAACCCTCGGCGATCTTCAGGTAGGCGCGGAACGGCGGCGTGGACAGCAGGCGGTTTTGGCTTTCCCGGTAAACCGTTTCCGGATCGGCGAACAGCGCGACCTGCTTTTTGCGGCGCGGCAGCCCGGCGACCAGATGCGGCAACCGGCCCATGTCGCCGACGCCGAGCACCAGGTCGATCTCGGGCATCGCCTGGGCCAGTTCCTCGCGGTACTTCTGCGGCAGGCAGCCGACAGCGGCGAGCCAGCGGGCCCGGCCGGCCTTCTTCGCCTCGATCTCGGCCAGCAGGGTATCGACCGATTCCTGCGCGGCGTCCTCGACGAAACCGCACGTATTGACCACCACCAGATCGGCCGGACCGTCGCCGATCATCCGCCAGCCGGCGCGCACCAATTGCCCGGCCAGTCCCTCGCTGTCCACCAGATTCTTGGCGCAACCCAGACTGACGAGGCGAAAGGAATAACAAGTCAAAGCAGCATCTCCAAAAACGCGTCCAGGCGCGTCAGGGTTTGGCCGGTCAGCGGCCCCGGCCGGTCGCCCTCCAGCGCGAGCACGGGCACCGGCAGGCTTTCCCGGATGATGATGTGTTCGATCTGTCGATGGCAGAAGGCCTGCAGATAATGCAAGGCGGCGCGAATCCGGCGGCGGTCGACTTCCCGGCGCAGGTCGGCCAGCCGCGGCGTCGAATCGTAGGGATAGGTATAGCGGCAGAATTGCTCGACCAGGTCCGCGCAGTCGTAAGGCATGGCGAACTGCCGCGGCACCTCGTCGAAAACGACGCGCGCGCCCCGCTCTTCCAGGGCGGCGAACAGATTTTCGAAAATCGGCGGCACGCCCAGCAGGGCCAGGCGAACGGCGGGCGGCAAGATCGGCCGCCGCGCGACTGCGGATAGAAAATCGCCCAACTCGGCGGCGAACCGTTCCGCGTCGCCGTTGAAATCCGACGCCGACACCAACCATTGATGCAGTTCGGCTGACCCGACCCGGCCCTCCTGGTCCGCCAGCCGGTCCAACTCGGCCAGGTTCCGGCGCAACGGAATCCACTGCCGGCGAACCTGCTCGGCCTGTTGGAGCGAAACCGCGAACCGCGCTGCCAGATCTTCCAGCGATTGCCGCACGGCGGCCGGTTCGGGTTGCGAGGGAAAATCGAATGGGATGGTGGCGACACCGCGATGGCGCAAGACCTCGGCCAATGCCCGGGTGTTGGTACAGTCGCCGGTCAAAACCGTCACCACCGCGTCGACGCAACCGGCCCGCACGGCCGCGTAGATGCCTTTGATCCAGGCGCAGATGCCGGCCGGGAAACCCTCGTTTTCGGCGCGTTCCAGCCAGGCCAGGCGATCGGCGGCGGAAATGAAGACGTTGTTCAGATCGACGGGCACACACCCGGCGGCGACGATGATTTCATGCGGAACGGTAGTGGTGAGGCCGATACGTTTTTTGGTCATGGTCCGCCGTGCTATTCGCGTACGAACACAAAATATGCGGCGACGCCGACAACCACAACGACCCCGATGAAAAAGACCGCGACCCCGCCGAATCCGGTGACGTTGCCGACATCGATTTCGGTGTGTTCGATCGTGAAGTGATGCAAGGGGATCAGGACCCATACCGCGAACAGCGACAGCAGAAACGGCTTGCGGAAATTGCCGATCAGCAGGCCGAGCACCAAAAGAATCGCCGACACCCCCAGGCCGAGGGGATTGATCAAGGCGTTGAAATAGTTCCCGTTGCCCCAGGCCAGGACCACCAGTTCCCAGTTATCGATCACCCATTGCACCTTGGCCTCCCACTACTCGGGTGGAACGGAGCGGGCGCTTCCGGCCGGAACCGCCCGCCGACCGAAAAACGATTACAGTTGCGCCAGTTGCTTGCCGACCTTCGTCAGTTTCTTCACGGTATCCGGCGATTCCTTGATCGTCTTGCCCAGGTTGGACAACGAATCGCTCAGCGCCGAGGCGATCGCCGGCAGCTTGGTCGCGTCTTTGATCAGGCTTTTGTAGTTGTTCGCCAATTCCTGACCCTGAGAAAGCAATTCGGGCGCGCTTTCCGCCGCCTTGGTCAGAATATCCTGCGCCAGTTTGACGTTCTTTTCCGCTTCCTTCTCGGCGGCCGAATTCTTTTGTTTCTTCAGCTTTTCAACATCCTTGCCGGCGATTTCGATCACGTTTTCAGCTTGGATCAGCGAGGCATAGACCACGGCGGATTGTTTCGACCAGTTGTCGACATCCTTGCTGCCGCTGACGACATAACGGATTTTTTCCTTTTTCAGACCGTCCCACTTGGTGCCTTCATACTGCTTCAGCTTGGGATCGAGATCGCGCAGCTTGACCCGTTTTTTCGTGACATCGCAGCTACCCGCGGTCAGCGCCAGCGCCAACGCGATCAAGATCGCCAAAATCACCAGATTCTTATGCCGCATGAAGATCCTCCCCTTCGCCAGCGACCGGCAAATTGTGGATAACGCAAGTCATCGTAAAAAAAGGATGCCGCCGGTGTCAATGCAATTCGTCGCCTTTCGACCATCCGGCTTTCCGGGCGTTGACCCCCTGCGACCGCCTATGCTAGAAGGCTGCTTCCACCTGATCGGTCCGTTCGGCCGGCAGGGTTAGCGAAATCTCGCGACGGAAGGGTGCAGCGTCGCATGAATATCCTGGGAATCAGTGCGTTTTATCACGATAGCTCCGCGTGCCTCGTGCGCGACGGGGAGATTATCGCCGCGGCCCAGGAAGAGCGTTTCACCCGCCTGAAGCACGACCCCAATTTCCCGGCGGAAGCGGCGGCTTACGTTTTGCACGCGGGTGGCATCGGCGTCGAAAACGTGGACCTGGTGGCGTTTTACGACAAACCGTTTCTCAAATTCGAACGCTTGCTGCGGACTTATTTGAACGAGGCGCCGCTCGGCCTGCCCAGTTTTCTGGCGGCCATGCCGCTGTGGATGAAGCAAAAACTGCTGATGCCCAAGGTGATCGCGCGCGAGTTGGGCTACGACGGACCGCAAATCTACCCGGAACATCACGAAAGCCACGCCGCCAGCGCCTTTTTTCCCAGCCCCTTCGAGCATGCCGCCTTCATCACCTTCGACGGCGTCGGCGAATGGACCACGATGAGTTGGGGCACCGCGGCCGGCAACAAAATCAATATCCGCGCCGACATCCATTATCCGCACAGCATCGGCATGCTGTACTCGGCGTTCACCTATTTCCTCGGTTTTCGCGTCAATTCCGGCGAATACAAGGTCATGGGGCTGGCGCCCTACGGCGAACCCAAGTACGCCGGGCTCATCAAGGAACACCTGATCGATATCAAGCCCGACGGCAGCTACAAGCTGAACATGAAGTACTTCACCTACCTGCACGGCCTGCGCATGACCGGCCGGCGATTCGAGCAACTGTTGGGCATCCCGCGCCGGCTGCCGGAAACCGAGTTGCGGCAGGAACACATGGACCTGGCGCGCTCCATTCAGGTGGTGACCGAGGAAGTCATGCTCAAAACCGCGGCGCACGTTCACCGGCAGACCGGCGAAAAAAATCTCTGCCTCGCCGGCGGCGTTTCGCTCAATTGCGTCGGCAACGGGCGCGTTCTGCGGGAAGGGCCGTTTGCGGACATCTGGATTCAACCGGCGGCCGGCGACGCCGGCGGCGCGTTGGGCGCGGCCCTGTTCGCCTGGTACCAATACCTCGACCGGCCGCGCACGGTCTCGCCGGCGGGCCGCGATTCGCAAAAAGGCAGCCTGCTGGGGCCGGAATACTCCGACGCGGAAATCGAAACGTTTTTGCAAAACCGGCAAATTCCGTATCATCGCCTGGCAGCGGCCGCGGTCGCCGCGCGCACGGCCGAGCTGCTCGCGGCGGGCAAGGTGGTGGGTTGGTTTCAGGGGCGCATGGAATTCGGGCCGCGGGCCTTGGGCGCGCGCAGCATCCTGGGCGATCCCCGCGATTCCGAAATGCAGCGCACGATGAACCTAAAAATCAAGTACCGCGAAAGCTTCCGACCTTTCGCGCCGACGGTCGCGGTCGAGCGGATCTCCGATTGGTTCGCGATCGACCGCCCCAGCCCGTACATGCTGCTGGTCGCCCCGGTCGCCGCGTCCCGGCTGCGGCCGATCAACGCGGACGACGCGCAACGGCAAGGGCTGGAGAAATTGCGGGTCGTGCGCAGCGAGGTTCCGGCGATCACCCACGTGGACGGTTCGGCACGCCTGCAATCGGTCGACCCCGTCGATCAGCCGCGCTATCATGAACTGCTGGTCGAATTCGAGAAACGCACCGGGGTGCCGATCGTCATCAACACCAGTTTCAACGTGCGCGGCGAACCGATCGTCCGCACCCCCGAGGACGCCTATCGCTGTTTCATGCGCACCGAAATCGAGGCCCTGGTGCTGGGCCGTTATCTGCTCCACAAGGCGGAACAGCCCGCCTGGAACGAAACCGCCGACTGGCGCAAGGAATTCAAACCGGATTGACCGATGGCCAAACGACGCGACGAAAACAAGGATCTCCGCAACTTCTGCCTGGCGCTGGGCGTGTTGCTCGGCGGCTTCGCGGCGTTGGGCTGGTACAATCAACGGGCGTTCTGGCTGTATCTCGCCGGCGGCGCGGCGCTGGTCGTGGCGCTGGGGCTGTTCGCCAAGCCCGCGGTGCGACCGGTTTTCCGCGGCTGGATGTGGCTGGCGCAAAAGCTGAACTGGTTCACGACGCGGTTGCTGCTGACCGTCATTTGGCTCGTGATTTTTCTGCCGGTCGGGCTGGTGTTGCGCCTGCTGCGCGTCGACTTCTTCGATCGCCGCTGGGAGCCGGGGAAAGCCAGTTACTGGCGCGAGCGGCCCGCGACGCCGTACGACCGGCGCCGCACGGAACGTTTAGGGTGACGGCGGCGTCCGGCGCGAATTCTCCCATTCCGCCATCAGCGATTTGAACTTTTCCTCCACCCGCCGGTCGATGATGCCTTCCAACCGTTTTTCCAGGGCCTCGTCCACGATGTGTTCGATCGCCTGCGGCACGCGCTTCAGCCGGGGCGTGATCACTTCCAGAATCCGCTGCTTGAAGTAGGCGTAGAAACTGATTGCGGCGATCGCGTAACCGGCCAGGATGTCGGCGATGTAATGCTGTTTCACCAGGATCGCCGACGCGCCGATCATCATCGTGACGAACAGGACGATCGCCCCGCGTCGTCGGTCGACGTGGTAGATCGAAAGCGCCGACATCATCGACATCGCCGCGTGCATGCTGGGAAAACAATTCGCAGGCACGTCGTTGCGGTACACGGTGTCGATCACCCAATGCGTGAAATCGACGACCTGAATCTCCGGCCGCCGCATCATGACCGGAAAGCTCCAAAACAGCAGATAGCAGAAAATCATCACCGTGATGTAGGACCAGGCGATGACGCGGAAAAACTGCCGGTCGCGCACGAGAAAAAACGGTAGCAGAAATACCGCATACAGCGCCAGGTAGGGATAAATGAAGATCGGCACGAAGGGGATCGATTCGTCTGCGACGGTGTTCAATTCGTAGGCGTCGGCCGGATCGAAAAAGCTGCCGACGATGTAATAGCCGAACACCCACAAACCGAACAACAACGCGGCGATGATCGGTTCGGGGTTGCGGGAGATCCAGGAACGCGGGCTCATCGCAGCCACCCGCGTTTGTAAAACCAGACGCTGCCCAACGACCAACCGATCGGAAACACCGCCGCGGTAAAAACCACTTTCATCCAATGAGGCGTGACGAGGCCGACGAAATACTCTTCCGCCATGATGAAATAGACGGCGGCGATCACCCCGGTGAGATAATAGAAAATCAGCCAGCGGACCGGCGTCTGGTCCCAACTGATGAGCTTTTCATGATCCGGATCGGGCAAAAACTTCATTAATAGTTCATTAATAACAAAGCGTTTCTTTTAGCAAGGAATTTTTTCCGCGCAAATGTCAGCATGAGCGCTGAATTTTCAGCGGTAAAATGCCCTCATTTTGTCCATTTATTGAAATTCAAACTCATTAATACGCCGAAGGACCGGCCGAAAAAAGTTTTTCTTTTTCAATATCAATAGGTTAGCTTATAAAACTCACTGTATCAGTAGATTGGCATTAATATTGCTAAAAGTATGAGTGTTCTTTGAAAACACGAAATGAACCAGGGCTAGGGGCGTCGGCAGCAAAAGTTTTAACAAAGAGATCCTCACATATAAGCCGACCCGACTAAAAGGAACCTCTAAGTTTTACGGCGTCCCTAGCTTCATTTTAGCGATTTCTTGGTTGTTAGATTTTGGCCTGCGACCGAGCAACCAAGATCAGAAGGACCGTGCTCCCCCACGGTCCAATTTTTTTAAGCACATTTTATACCCCTTTCGATTCAACCGGCGTTTCGACCGTCTACAGACCCGGCGCGCAACCCGGGGCGCGAACCATCATCACCGGCACGCAGGCATCCCGGACGATCTCATCGGCGACGCTGCCCAGCACAAAACGCTTCACCCCGGCACGCGCATGCGTGGCCAGCACGATCACGTCGTCGTCGAGCGTCGAAGCGAAATCGGCAATGGCTTGCGCCGGGTGGCCTTCGAGCACCTTGGTTTCCACCATGGCCAAACCCCAATCGACGTGTCCGGCGATATTTTTCAAGTATTGCTCGGCCTCATCCCTGCCGGCGTTGTTGATCCGCGTGGTCTCGGTCGTTTTCACGACGTAATCGCCGATGACGGCCGGCGCCGGTTCGACGACGCGAACCAGGATAATATCCGGGGATTCGCAAATCTGCGCCAACTTCAGGACGTGCGGAATCACGGTTTCCGCCAAATCCGTGCCATCGAGCGGAACGACGATTTTGCGATACATGACGCCCTCCTTTCGGAATCCGACAGTTTGAAGGTTCTCATCCTACGTTTCGGAGCAACCCCCTTTCATGGATAGCGTAACGCCGCACACTCCAATAGCAATATCAATTGGACATTAAATTGAAATCTCAATTAGTTAGAATTGTTTACATAAGTGACCTAGATCATTTATTCCCTGACAACATCTATTTCCGGCTCGATTGTCCCATGAAGAATGGGCGGCGATTTTGGTTTCCGGAAAAACTGAAATGATCTCGGTGACCGAAAGTCAGGGACTGCGTCTCTTGAATCCGGAGATCGAATCCGTAAATAATTTTTTATTTTGGATACAAATAATCACTTGCCTTGAAGCGCGGGCGGTAGTATGGATATTTACTGTCAACGTAAGGATGGGAAAAGGGCGCGGAGCGGCGGAACCGATCGGACGGCGGCTCGCGGCGCGGGCCGCTTTGGGAGGGCAGCGCGATGAAGGCGCGTCAGGTGGGATGGTCGAT
>JAAYVF010000103.1 GCA_012517325.1 Myxococcales bacterium
GGGCAGCTGCCCCTCCAGGACGCAGACCAGCAACCTCATCCGCTGTAACTCCTTGGGAGTCATCGAAATCATGTCCTTCTTCATGGGGGACATAATCGCTAAGCAGTTACAGGGGACAAAGTCGCTAAGCTAATACAGCCGCCGCTCGCGGGTTGCGCCCCTCCGCGAATGGGTTTAATGTCAACCGGCTTTTTCAAATATTTTTTGACCCGCGGGCGCTCCTGCCGCGTCCGCGGTCGGTGGGCATGCGAAAGAAGGAGACAGAGAAGATGAACACCAAACGTCGCAGTTGGGCAGAGCCTTACAAAATCAAGATGGTCGAACCGATCAAGATGACGACCCCGGAATATCGGGAAAAGTGCATCCGGGAGGCGGGCTACAACACCTTCCTGCTGCGCAGCGAGGACGTGTACATCGACCTGCTCACCGATTCAGGCACCAGCGCCATGAGCGATTGGCAATGGGCCGGCTTGATGATGGGTGACGAGGCGTATGCCGGCAGCAAGAATTTCTATTACATGGTCGAGACCATCCAGCAGATTTACGGTTACCAGTACGTGGTGCCCGCGCACCAGGGCCGCGGCGCCGAACACATCATGTCGCAATGCCTGATCAAGCAGGGCGACGTCATTCCGGGCAACATGTACTTCACCACCACCCGCCTGCACCAGGAACTGGCCGGCGGCAAATTCGTCGACGTGATCATCGACGAGGCGCACGATCCGCAAAGCACCTATCCCTTCAAGGGCAACATCGACCTGGACAAACTGAAGTACTGGATCGACAAAGTGGGCGCCGCGCGCATTCCGTACGTCAGTTTCGCGGGCACCGTCAACATGGCGGGCGGCCAGCCGGTCAGCATGCAGAATTTCCGCGAAGTGTACGAATTGTGCCAAAAGCACGGCATCGCGGTGATGTTCGACGCCACCCGCCTGGTGGAAAACGCCTATTTCATTCAGCAGCGCGAACCGGGCTACCAGGACAAATCCGTGGCCGAAATCGTCAAGGAAGCGGCCGGGTATTCCGACGGCTGCACGATGTCGTCGAAAAAAGACCACCTGGTCAACATCGGCGGCTTCCTGGCCATGAACGATCCGGAATTTTTCGACAAAGCCCGCAACATGGTCGTGATGTACGAAGGCCTGCACACTTACGGCGGCATGGCCGGCCGCGACATGGAAGCCCTGGCGCGCGGTATCCGCGAATGCGTCCAGGACGAGCACATCGCCGCGCGGGTCGGCCAGGTGTTGTACCTCGGCCAGTTGCTGCTCGAGGCCGGGGTGCCGATCGTCGAACCGGTGGGCGGCCACGCGGTGTTCCTCGACGCGAAACGCTTTTATCCGCACATTCCGCAAAGCCAGTTCCCCGCTCAGGCGCTGGCGGCCGAGCTGTACGCCGAATCGGGCGTCCGGGCCATGGAACGCGGCGTCGTTTCGGCGGGGCGCAACGCCGAAACCGGCGACCATAACTATCCAAAGCTGGAACTCGTCCGGCTGACGATCCCTCGCCGCGTCTACACCCAGGCGCACATGGACGTCACCGCCGAATCAGTCATCGAATGCTACCAGCAGCGCGAAAAAGCGACCGGCCTCAAGATGGTCTACGAACCCCAATACCTGCGGTTCTTCCAGGCCAAGTTCGAAAAACTCGCCAAGTAATCGCTGATCAAAAAGGAAGCGGCGCGGTTGGCCGGGAAACCAACCGCGCCGACGCCAGGGAGATGAAGGAGGTTCCAGTAAACTGTCTACGGTTTACGTTTGATGTTCAGAGCGGCGTTGACGTTCGTCCGTATTTTCACGACGCTCCTGACGTATCGTTGATTTCAAATCATCCAGCTTGCGGAGCTGGTCGTCACTGAGCAAGGCGTTGACCGCGAGCTGATGGGCGATCTGCCGTTGTAGAATACGGCCCTGCGCCTCGTTCAGATCCGCCGCCGCCCGTTCGGCCTTGCGTTGATTGGGCCGACGGTCTTTCATCACCTGGTTCAGTTCGAGTTGCGCCTTTTTGACAGCCGCTTCCAGGTCGATCAGATCACGGTCGCGAGCCAGTTCCAAATCTTCCAGCTTGTTGATCTGGTCGTCGCTCAAATTCAGCGCCTGGGCCACGTTTGCGTTTCGCCAGAAAGGACCGTAACCCCAACCGGGAAATTGTCCCGGGGCCATGATACCCCGACCGGGACCCATGCCGCGCCAGCCCGGTCCGGCCCATGTCGGCGCCGCCAACACCAGGCCGGTCAACGCCAACATTGCCGTCAGCAGTAAGAAATTCCGGTTCATCGCTTTACCCTTTGGGTTTCAACACCCAGATGATCGCTCATTAACAAAGACACGACTCGAAAAGGGAGGTTAAGCCGGAAAATTCAAAGCCGATTTTCCAGGCCGATATAATGCTTGATGCTCCGGAACGGGAATGGTATTAAACAGCGTCTCTCGATGGGGAAAAGGCCTTTGAGCAGCGAAATCAATACGACCGGCACGAACGGCCATTCCAACGATGTCAATGCTTATCCGGTTTCATTCTTGGGGTGGTTGTTTTTTTTCTTGCCGCAAATCGCCATCCTGGTTTTTCTTGCGGTGTGTGTTTTGGCCATCCTGCGGAACGGCGGATCCCCTAAATTGTTCTTTGCGTTGGTGCCGATTTTCATAGTAAATGCAATTAGTTACATCACCGTTCGTCGGAGTTGCTGATGCTCCTGATGATTCCGGCGACCTTGTGCCTCTGCTTGTTGGTTGTGCACAGTCTGTTTTTTCGGCCTCACCGCACGACCCTGCTTTTCTTCATCATCGGTTTTTTCGCCGCCCAGTTGTACGGCGGCCCGGATTTTTATATTTTTAATATGAAGCAAATAACCATTCCAGTGATGCTCATTGTTCGCGAATATCAGGTTCCAGTGCTTAATATCATCGGATTTCTTTTTACTTTTTATTGTTCAATGAACCTGGCGATAGGCATTCTGTCAAAAAATAGACCCACGATCTCCTTTTTCTATCTGCTCCTTTATACCGTCTACATCGGCGCGCTGATTGGTATCGCCATTGAATATACCAATGAGGTCGCCGGATGGTGGACCTGGCGGCTGGAAACGAACATTTTGCAATTATTCGGCGTTTGGAGCTGGCGATCGCTGCTTTTTTTCCCTCTTTTTTATCAATTTTTCATTCCTTCGCAAAAGCAAAGAAAAAAGGCTTTATTTTGGAGTATTGGTTGGTTGATTTTTTTCGGTGCTTGGATGATTTATGTCGATATTTATACATTCCTTCGACCCTTGACCGTCGTCCTTTGGATCAGTTTGCCGTTCCTGGTGTCGTATTTGGATAAATATGTCAGAATCAGCATTCGCGCCGACCTGCTTCAGTTCAATCATGCCGTTTCGCCCTTCGGACGGCGGAAAGGGCAAGCCGCCGCTACCGGCGGGGAAGGCAAATAACGAACTCGCCGGCCCGTCTTTTCCGCTGCCGACCGTTGCGCATCCGCTTCGAAGCTTGACCGCCCGAAACGATGATGAGATATTGAAATCAAAGCGATCAAGACGGTCGGAAGCCGGCGAGCCCTTTCAAATCATGAGCCAACAAGAGCAGGTTGTCCTGTCGAAAAAATGAACCGCCCCCTGTCTCCATATCTGACCATTCTGCGGCCCGAGACATTAATCGCTCCGGTGGTCGGAATTCTTTGCGCCGCGTTGATCGCCTTGAGTCGCTCCGCGGCGGTCGCCGGGGCCGGCGGTCGGTTTCCCATTTTCGGCAACATCTTGTTGGGTTGTCTGGCGGCCGCCCTGCTCAACGCCGCCTCGAATACGTTCAATCAACTCTGGGACATCGAAGAGGACCGGATCAACAAACCGCACCGCGTCATGGTTCTGGGTTTGATTCCCTGGTGGAATGCCCTGGGCTATTCGCTGCTGCTTTACGGCCTCAGCCTGATCATTGCCTATCGGATTCAACCGGCGCCGGGAGTGCGGCATGCCTTCTGGTGCATCGTCCCGACGGTTTTGGCGACCGTTTTCTATTCCGTCAAACCCATTCGCCTCAAAACCAGGGGCTGGTATGCGAATTTCACCATCGCCCTGACGCGCGGCGGACTGCTTTTCGTCGCCGGCTGGAGTTGCGTGGCGCCGGCGAACCGGCTCGAGCCGTGGTTGCTGGGTCTGATCTTTTTGTTGTTTTTGCTGGGCGCCACGACCTCGAAGGATTTCGCCGATCTGCCGGGCGATTCGGCGACCGGTGTGCGCACGCTGCCGGTGCAGTACGGGCATCGCAAGGCGGCGCGGGTCATCACGCCGTTTTTCGTCGCGCCGTGGTTTCTGTTGCCGATCGGCACGCTGTTCCGACTCGACGGCCGGCCGTTGATCACCGCTCAACCGCGGTTGATTTTCGGGTTGGCCGTCCTGCTGGCGATTTACGGCTATTGGATCGCTCGGCTGATCTACCGCACCGAAAATTCCACCGCCGAAACCAACCATCCGTCCTGGCGGCACATGTACCAGATGATGGCGTTGGCTTATATCGGCCTGGCCGTGTGCTATGCCTTCTGAACCGCCGGACGCCGCTTTGAATCCGGGACGCCTGAAGCTGGAATTGTTCTGTTTCGGCGCGCGCCTCGACCCCGAATGCGCCCTGGATCGCGATACCCGCCCGATCAAGCGCACTCGCGGCGGCCTGGGCAGCGGGTTGGACGCGATCCTGCCGGGCGGAGTCTGGGTCAACATTCCGCTTTTCGAAACCTTCGTATCCCGATCGCCGTTTCGGATCGTCAAGCGCGGCGTGACCTACCAACTGTGGCGCGACGACCGTCCGGTTTGCGATCTCCGGTTGCCGCCCAGACCGCGGTGGTATGAGCAGCGCTCCACCGACGGGCGCCTCTTCGGTGAAATCGGCGTGATGCAGGGAACCTATTTTTCGATTTACCCTTCCGAGCTGTGCGGTTTCTGGGCCGCCAAACCGCGCCGGAATTGCCGTTTCTGCTCCGTCGGCCTTTGCCTCGGCCAGACCGAAAGCGAAACCAAAACCGTGCGCGACGTGGTCGAGGCGGTGCGGGCGGCCCGCCGGCACGAGCGGATCACGTTCGTTCACTTCAACACGGGTTTTCTGGAAGACGACCGGCCGCTGGAACTGATACTGCCTTATGTCGAGGCGGTTAAAAGGGAAACCGGTTTGCTGATCGGCGTCCAGTGCCCGCCGGCGATCGACCTGACCTATTACGACCGGTTGAAAAATGCCGGCGCCAATCACCTGTCTTTTTGTTTCGAATTGTTTGATCCGGATCGTTTCGCGCGCATCTGTCCGGGAAAGGCCGAATCGTTCGGCCGCGCGGCCGAGGCGCTTCGCGACGATCCGTTGCTTCGGCAGGTCGCCGAGACGGCCGCCCGCTTTCTGGCCGACGCCCGGCCGCATTCCGGCCAGCTGCCCTTCTATCGGGCGCTGGCGTATTGCGTCCGGCTGTTCGGCAAGGGCCGCATCTCCGGCGAGACCATCGCGGGGTTGGAACCGCCGCGCCGCAGCATCCAGGCCGCCGAATTTCTCGCCGCGCTGGGCGCGGTCAACACCGTTTGCGTTTTTCGGCCGTGCCTCGACACCGATCTGAGCGACCAGCCGCCGCCCGACGCCGACGAACTGGCGCCGGTGTTCGCCCGGATGTACGAGGTCTGCGTCGCGGCGAACATCCCCGTCGGCCTGGCGCCCAACATCAAAACCGCCATGGTCCATCTTCCCGAGGAGGGCCGCTGGCTTTCAACTCATCCCGCCGACGGCGCCTACCGCGCCAAGGCGACCCTGCTGCGCACCCTTTACCGCGGCGCGTTTTCCGTCTCGCGTCTCGGGAAGTGACGGCTGCCCGATGGCGGCCCGGCGACAATTTGCTATCATGGCGCGTCAGCCGGTGGCACGATTCCGAAAGAGCGGAGTGACATGCGCGTTTTTCTGGGCAATGCGCCCTGGCGGAAGCCGGGGTATTACGGGGTGCGGGCGGGCAGCCGCTGGCCGCATTTCGAGGACGAGCGCCTCGAGTACATGCCGTTTCCGTTTTTTCTGGCTTATGCGGCGGCGGTGCTCGAGCGCGCCGGCGTCGAGGTCTGTCTGGTCGACGCCTGCGCCGAGGCGATCGACCTACCCGCGTTTCTCGACCGCGCCGCGGCTTTCGCGCCGGATTTGCTGCTGCTCGAAGTCAGTACGATCTCGATCGATACCGACCTGGCGACCGCGCGCGCCCTGCGCGAACGGCTGCCCGGCGCCCGGCTGGCGTTGTCGGGCCTGCATGCGTTCATGCACGAACCGGCCTGGCTGGCGGCGCATCCCGAAGCCGATTTCGTGCTGGTCGGCGAATACGAACAAACCCTGCTCGAGCTGGCCGGCCGGTTGGCGACCGGCGCCGGCCTCGCCGGTTGCGCCGGGTTGTTGTGGCGCGACGAAGGCGGCGTGTGCGACGAGGGCCGGCGGCCGCTGGTCGAGGAACTCGACGCCCTGCCGTGGCCGGCGCGCCATTTCCTGCCGATGGAACGCTATCACGACGAGCCGGGCTCGATTCCGCGCCCGTCGGTGCAGATGTGGTCGAGCCGCGGCTGCCCGTTCGGCTGCGTGTTCTGCGCCTGGCCGCAAATCATGTACAACTCGCGCCGTTACCGCGTCCGGTCGATCCGCGACACCGTGGACGAGATGGAATGGCTGGTGCGCGAGTGGGGTTTTCGTTCGGTCTATTTCGACGACGACACCTTCAACGTGCACAAGGAACGCACGCTGGCCTTCGCGGGCGAGGTGCGGCGCCGGCGGCTCGGCGTGCCGTGGGCGGTGATGGCCCGCGCCGACCTGATGGATCGCGAGACGCTGGTCGCCCTGCGCGACGCCGGGCTTTATTCGCTCAAGTATGGCGTCGAATCGGCCGACCCGGGGCTGTTGCGCGAAATGGATAAAAGCCTCGACATCGACCGTGTGCGCGAAACGATCCGCCTGACCGCCGAACTCGATATCAAAATGCACCTGACCTTCCTGTTCGGCATGCCCGGCGAAACCCGCGAAACCGCCCGGCGCACCATCGACCTGGCGCTCGCCTCCGGCGCGGAATCGGTGCAGTTTTCGATCGCCACGCCATTCCCTGGCAGCCGATATTACGTCGAACTGGAAAAGACGGGACGGCTGGTGACGAGCGACTTCGAGCGCTACGACGGTTTTCGCAGCGCCGTGGTGCGCACCGAACACCTGGCCCCGCGCGACCTGGAGGAAATCGCCATCGAAGCCAACCGGCGCTGGCAGGAGCAACGCTGGGCCCGGCAACATCCGGACAACCGGTCCGTCGCGAAAAAGGCCGTCGACCTGGCGCGCGAGCCGCAACGGTGGGGCGAAAGTTTCAAACGGTGGTGGCGTCGTTAGCCGGGATTTGCGGCCCGACGTTTTTGTTCTGGGCCACGATGTAGATCTCGAAGCTTTCCTTCCGCGTCGCCTCGGGGCGCACGCAGCGGACCTTGCCGTACGTCAGTTTCACTTCGCCGAGCAATTCGTGGAAATCCGGCCCTTGAAAGAGCTTGCAGACGAACGTCGAGCCGACCTTTCCATAGCGCCGCGCCCAGACGAAGGCCAGCCGCGCCAGGGCGGCGCTGCGATCCTTGTCGACGTGGCGGATGCCCGTGGTGTCCGGCGCCATGTCCGAGAGCACGACGTCGTACGGCACGGCGTCCGCGCCCAGGTCGACGCCCGCCGTCAGGTCGCCGGCCATCGTTCGTAGGTTGGGCAGGCTGAATTTGATCTCGAAGCGGTCGATGCCTACCACACGGCCCGGCGCGCCCACCTGTTGCGCGGCGTATTTGAGCCAGCCGCCCGGCGCGCAGCCGAGGTCGAGCACGCGCTGGCCGGGACGGAACACCTGGAAGCGCTTGTCGATTTCCTGCAGCTTGTAGACGGCGCGCGAGGCGTAGCCTTCTTCCTTCGCCCGCTGGGCGAAGCGATCCCAACGCGGGTCGCCGCTGGTCACCTTGCTCTTTTTCTTGCCCTTCAAAAACATGGCGACACAATAGGCAAATCGGCCGGAAATGCAAAGGGCGCGATTCTCTTTTGGAAATTTGTCGCGATAATGACCAACCAATGCAAAAGGAATGTCTTTTTCAGGGACGACTCAATGAAACACCTTTGACCGACGCCACATTTTTTCTTCGCGCCGAAAAGCCAAAGCGGCCGAGAGGCGCTGGCCCCCCGGCCGCTCGATTCGGTTCAGCCGGTATAAATTATTCCTCGGAACAGCCGGGGTTTGTCGAGCCTCCGAACGGCTCTGTATAGAGGATATTGACCGCGTTGGCGTAAATGGTCATTCCTATCCATGGAGAAGTGATGCCGTCCGTCAGGGTGACGGTGGCGCTGGTCGGAGAACTTGATACGGGATAGCCGAGAATCCAGAA
>JAAYVF010000104.1 GCA_012517325.1 Myxococcales bacterium
CCCTGGCCGACATCGACCTGAAGGATTCGGGAACCCAGACGCTGACCGTCACCAGCGACACCGAATCGGGCGGCGAGGAAATCACCCTGACCGAAATCGTTTACGATTCGGAAGGCACCGGCACTTTCGTCGGCTCGCTGCCGCTGACCGCCGGTGCGGTGGTCAACGACGACGGCGAGTTGTCGGTTGCCGACGGCGACACGATTCTGGTCCGGTATTGGGATGAAACGACCAGCAGTTGGAAATCCGACGACGCTTACGCCGACTGCGATCCGCCGCAATTCGCGGGCGTGACCGGCATCGACGCCGGCGATTCGATCGTCGACCTGACCTGGAGCGCCGCCACCGATCTGACCGCGCCGATCACCTACCTGATCTACCGGGCGGAAACCAGCGGCGGACAGAATTTCTCCACGCCGACCGGCGAAACGACCGAACTGGCGTTCACCGACACCGGCCTGGAAAACTTCGTCACCTACTACTACGTGGTGCGCGCCCGTGACGCCTTCGGCCACACCGAAACCAACACGGTCGAACGCAGCGACCAGACCGTCGGCCCGCTGGCCTTCTGGGAAGAGGATTTCGACGACAAGGCCGGCATCCCCGACGATTGGGAAATCGTCAACGGCGCCGCCGCCTGCACCTGGTCTGATGAAAATCCCGGCGGCCGCACCAGCGAAAACTGGAGCGGTCTGTTCGCCCTGGCCGACGCCGAGGATTGCGGCAGTTTCCAAAGCTGGGAAGACTACCTGATCACCGAGCCGATCGATTGCTTCGGCTACACCGACATCCGCCTCAACTTCACCCACGAATACGTCGTCAGCGAAGGCTTGTTCCCCAGCCACGCCACCATCGACGTTTCCAACGACGGCGGCACGACCTGGCACAACGTGGCCGACTGGCGCGACAGCGTCGAAGGCCTGACCGCCGTCGACATGAGCACCTGGGCCGACAACCAGACCGCCGTGCAGATCCGCTTCGGCTACACCACCGGCAACATGGGGCAGTACTGGGGCCTCGACAACCTCGAACTGGCCGGCGTTCCGAACACTGACGCGCCCACGGCCGACTTCTCGGCCACCCCGGTAACCGGCGTGCTGCCGCTGTCGGTCGCCTTTACCCCGGACACCACGGGCGTCGTGTCTGACTACCTGTGGGACTTTGGCGACGGCGAGACCTCGACCGAAGCCTTCCCGACCCACATCTATGAAACGCCGGGCACGTTCGACGTGTCGCTGACCGTCACCGGCCCCCACGGCAACGATTCGCTGACCAAGGAAGGGTTCGTCACCTCGACCTGCCCGATCCCGCAAATCGACTTCACCGCCGACGTCACCTCCGGTCCGGTGCCGCTTGATGTGCAGTTCACCGACCTGACCGACACGGCCGACGGCTGCGGGCCCACCGCCGTTGAATGGAACTTCGGCGACGGCGAAACCTCCGACGAAGCCGAACCGGCGCATACCTACACCGAGTCGGGCAACTACACGGTGACCCTGAAGTACTTCATCGACTACGGCTCCGGCCAGGTCGCCCAATCGAAGATCGCGTTCATCCAGGCGTCCTGCGCGGTGCCGGTCGCCGATTTCTCGGCGGACCAGACCGAAGGCGCCGCGCCGCTGACCGTTCACTTCACCGACCTGTCGACGGCGTCCGAAGGCTGCCCGATCACCCAATGGACCTGGTCGGCCGGCACGGACCTGGACAATCCTTCCGTGCGCGACGATCAGAACCCGACCTTCATCTTCAATACGCCGGGCACCTATTCCGTTTCGCTCGAAGTGACGAACGACGGCGGCGCCGACACCGAAATCAAACTGGCGATGATCACCGTCACCGAACCCGACGACGACACGCCGGCCGATGACGACGAATCGCCCGCGGACGACGATACTCCGGGAAGCGGTGATTCGTCCGACGACGACGATGACGACGACAGCGGCTGCGGGTGTTAAAGCCGGCTTGATTCGCCAAGCCTGAAAGACTTCGGGCGGCCCCAGCGGGTCGCCCGTTTTTTTTTTTGTTCATCCGGGATTTCCGGGGAAGGCGGCGCGGATCCATCGCTCTTTCGTCTCGTGCCCCGCGGATACCTCTTCGCCACGCCCACGGCAAATCATCCACGTGCCCGGGATCCCCACCAGCTCGATCCACACCTCGGCGTGAGGCCCCTTCTCACCGGCCGCAAACCGGCTGACCGTCCCCAGCGTGTAGCCTTCCCACTCCCCAAGAAGACGAATGAACTCTTGCTTCGACGACGGTAGACTCCTGCCTATCTCGGTTTGTTTGGTCACAATTGAGATAATGCAGATCTACCGTTGTCTCAATACGCTCTCTGAAAATCCCGGATGAACCTAAAAAAAAAGGGCGGCCCGACGGCCGCCCTTCCCTTTTCGCCGAGCGAAAAACTAGTAATTCAGCGCGTAATTCACGTCGCCGTTCAGGTAAGCCTGGGCGTTCTTCACGGCCTGCTGCGCCTGCGGCAACATTTCCGGAGCCACGTCGGACACGAAATGCAGGAAGCCCGGATTCGTCACGATGGCCGCCACTTCGTCCTTGTTGAGTTCCACGTTGGCGCTCTTGCCGCCGCGGCAGGTGACGGTCACGGTGGTCGGATAGTAGATCACGCCGACAAACGCGCCGACCAGCCCGTTGAGGAAGGAAATTTTGTTATGGATGGTGGCGTCGCCCGAGGGGCACAACTCTTTCACGTTGACTTTCTTGTCGCCGATGATGCCGAACAGCCAGTGGCTGTGCCAGCTGCTGTAGACTTCCTTGCCGTTCGGAGCGCCGGCGCCGACATCGTAGGTATGATGGAAGCAACCGACCAACGAAAACGCGAACGTCAAAACGATCGCCAGAACCAAAGCTTTCTTCATTACCCGATCTCCTTACTTTTTAACTGTTTGTTAGGGGGAAGAACGTCGCCACTATAAAGAAATCGCCCGCCGGATACAATTAAAAAATCGGATCCAGTCCCAGTCGCCGGGCGATCACCAGTCGCTGAATTTCGCTCGTTCCCTCGCCGATTTCGAGCAGCCGCTGGTCGCGGAAAAACCGCTCGACGGCGTATTCCTTCATCAGGCCGTAGCCGCCGTGAATCTGCACGGCGTCGTAGGCGATATCCCGGAAAATCTCCGAACAATACAACTTGGCCATCGCGGCCGCCTGAGTAAAGGGCCGTTTCTGTTCGCGCAACCAGGCGGCGTTGTAAAGCAGGAAGCGCGCCGCGGACAGCCGCGTGGCGGCTTCGGCCAATTTGTAGGCGTTGACCTGGAAATCGCCGATGCGCTTGCCGAACTGCGAACGCTCCTGGCTGTATTTCAAGGCCGCCTCGAAGGCGCCCTGCGCGCCGCCCAGCCCCATCGCGCCGATCGACAACCGGCCGCCGTCGAGGGTCTGCATCATCTGTTTGAAACCGTCGCCGCGTTTGCCGAGCAGATTGTCCTTCGGCACCCGGCAATCCTCGAAAAACAGCTCGCCCGTGTTGGACGCGCGCCACATCAGCTTGCCGTGCATCTCCTTCTGGATGAAACCGCGCGTGCCGTTGGGCACCAGGATGCAGGAAATTTCGGGCCGGCCGTCGTCCCGTTTGCCGGTGATGGCCTGCACGACGCAGATGCCGCTGATCGGCGACGCCGAATTGGTGATGAAAATCTTGCTGCCGTTGATGACCCACTCGTTGCCGTCGAGCACCGCGGTGGTCTTCGAGGCGCTGGCGTCGGAACCGGCGTTGGCCTCGGTCAGGCCGAAACTGGCCAGGATTTCGCCGGTGCACAACGGCGGCAACCACTGGCGCTTCTGTTCCTCGTTGCCGAAGTAATAGATCGGACCGATGCCCAGCGAGTTGCCGGCGGCCACCGTCGCGGCATGGCTGCCGTCGACCCGGGCGATTTCCTCGACCGCCATGATGTAGGCCACGTAACCGACATCGCTGCCGCCGTATTCCTCGGAGACGAACATTCCGAACAGGCCCATTTCGCCCATCCGGCGGACCATCTCGACATCGAACTTTTCCGCCTCGTCCAGTTCCGCGGCGCGCGGGCCGATTTCAGCTTCCGCGAACCGGCGCACCTGATCCCGTAAAATGTGTTGTTCTTCGGATGGATCAAAATTCAGCATGCACCCCTCCTCCGTTTTGAAACTCGTACATGGATTGGAAGGATTGGATTGTACAAGACAGCCTTTCGGCTGGGCAATAGCCCCGGCCGCGAAAAGTCGTTTGTTGATTCAGCCGCCGCGAAGCGCGACCTAAGCCGCTGTCCCGCAGCAGAAGCATTCGTTGTGACAAGCGCCGTAATCGCTATACCAGTAAGGAACCTGTCCCGAGTCGCAGGAGGCGGCACAGGCGTCGTCGGATTCGGCCTGCCCGGTATAAGTAACGTCGCCGCCGCATAAATCCGCCGTCTCCTGAGTCAACACGTCCAGATCGCAGGTTTCGGAAACGTCGTCGTTATCGTCGTCGTCATCGCCGCAAGTCATCGCCATGAGCGACAAGCCGAGCACCGTCGCCAAAAACAAAAACAACAGCGTCTTTTTCATGGGTCTTTCCTTTCGTTCGTCTTCGTTTCCTGAGTTGCCGAAAACCTGCCGCTCGCGCGCGAAATTCGCGCCGATCAGCGAGTCTGGTCCGCCGGGTCCATCGCGCCGAGGCGTTCGATTACCCGCCGATAGCCGTTGACGAACCGGCCGACGAGTTCGGCGAGCGGCGGCCGGTCGTGGATCAGGCCGGCAACCTGCCCGCATTGCATCGAACCCCACTCGACGTCGCCTTCCAGCGTCGCTTTCCGGGCGCGTCCCCGGCCGACGAAGGTGAGGATTTCATCGGGTGACTTGCCCTGCTTTTCCAGTTCCCAGATCGCCTCGGTCAGTTGGTTGCGCAAGGCGCGAACCGGCATGGCGAAACGGCCCGTCACCGCGGTGCCGGTTTCATCGCTGCCGAGTAGACGCTCGACGTAGGCCGCATGGCCGGTGCTTTCCGCGCAGGCGATGAAGCGCGTGCCGACCTGAATGCCCTCGGCGCCCAGCGCGAACGCCGCCGCCAGATGCCGCTCGTCGGCGATGCCGCCGGCGGCGATGACCGGAATCGAAACCGCGTCGGCGACCGCCGGCCAGAGCACCATGCTCGCGACCGGATCGAGCGCCAGATGCCCGCCGCCTTCCGCGCCCTCGGCCACCACCGCGTCGACGCCGGCTTCCTCGCATTTTTTCGCCAGCTTGGCGGAGGGCACGACGTGAATCGCGACGCCGCCGTTTTGCTTGATCAGGCCGGTCAGTTTTTTCGGGCTGCCGGCGCTGGTGAAATAGATTTTCACCCCTTTTTCCAATCCGATCTTCACGATTTCGGCGGCGTGATCGTAGATCAGCGGAATATTGATGCCGAAAGCGCCCTTGGTCCGCCGGCGCACCTCGTCGATCGCCACCGCCATTTCCGCCGGCGTATGGCTGCCGCCGGCCAGCAGGCCCAGACACCCGGCTTCGGCTGCGGCCGCGCACAGATCGGCGTTCGACCACCACACCATTCCCGCCGCCACGATCGGATAACGGATTCCCAGCAATTGGCAAACACGGTTCATGTTTTCATCCCGGTTGATTGAAGGTTGCGCTGCGGTTTTTGTAACGTACCGCGGCGCGCCGGTCAACAAACGCCCCTTGTTGGTTGAACGATCGTTCAAAACAAGCCTTTACAAGTCGCCCGTGGGAAGGTTAAAAGCAACAGACGACGGACGCGCGATCGCCCACCGGGGCGTGAAACCGGGCGTCCGCCAGTCCACTGAGCGAATGAGGTGCAAATGAACCGGCGTGATTTCCTGAAAAGCGGCTTGAGCGCGATGGGCTTTCTGGCGGTCGGCGGATCGCTCGCCTCCGGGACGACGGGCTGCGCCAGCGTGCCGCGCCAAACGGCGGCCGGCGTGCCGACGTTCGATCATCTGCTGGAACAGGGCGCCCGCGTGTTGTGGGTCGGCGCGCATCCGGACGACGAATCCATGGTCGGCGCCATGCTGGCCAAGGCCGGGCCGAAGCTCGGCAATCCGATTCATTTCTACGTGCTCACGCACGGCGACGGCGGCGAATGCACCCTCCCCGAGGACTGCCACCCGGACCTGGGATCGGTGCGCGGCGAGGAACTGAAAAAAGTGGCCGCGCTCTACGGCGCCACGCTCGAGCACGAATACTACTGGAACGCTCCGCTGCCGGTGGAATCCTTCCCCAAACGGCATGAAATCGCGCATAAATGGGTCAAGGAAAACGGCGACCCGACACCCAAGATCGCCAAGACGATTCGCGCATTCAAGCCGGACATCTTGCTGACGTTCGATCCGAAACACGGTTTTACCGGCCATCCCGAGCACCAATTGGCGTCGCGCTTCGCCACGGCGGCCGTGCGACTGGCCGCGGAGAAACAAGCCGCGCTGGACGGCGAACCGTTTCACGTGGCCAACGTTTACTACGGTTTGAATCGCTATGGGATCGCACGCCTGGCCGGCGTCGCCGACCCGTTCCCAGCCACCGACGTTTTCTACGGCCGGCAACCATGCATCGGCGGCAAGAATTGCCTGGAAGTCATGGGCGAGTTCACCAAACCGCATCGCACCCAGCGCAACGACATGGGCACCGCGCGCCTGCTGACCCGCTTCCTGATCAACGCCTATCTCTACCGGGTCGACCCGTTCGTGGAAATCTACGACCCGTTCGAGCCGACGGACAAAGTCGGTATGGGGTAGAGGGAATGGCGAATGCGGAATGTAAGAGCGGCTTAGCAGCCGGCCCAGTCAAGACATCGGTAACGGATTTGCGTGACCGAACCAAGTTGTTCTCGCTGCAAATCGTCCGTTTGGTCGAAAGTCTTCCGAAAAATCAAATCACCGACGTAATCAGCCGACAATTGCTGCGCGCCGGAACTTCGGTTGGAGCCAACTACCGCGCGGTTTGTCGCGCCAAATCAAAGTAAGATTTCATCACGAAGCTGGCGATCGTGGAAGAAGAATGCGAGGAAACCATTTTCTGGATGGAATTATTGATCGAAAGCGGCATGGTTCCACATTCGCAGCTCGGCGAACTTACCGAGGAAGCGACCGAATTGCCGCGGATTTTTGTTGCTTCCGCAAAAACTGCAAAGTCGCGAATTTAATTCCGTTGAGTTAATTCTATTCCCCGTTCGTCATTCGCCATTATTCCTTGCGGTATGAGCGGTATCGCGGCTGCTAAGCCGCTCTTACATTCCGCATTCGCCATTCCCCATTCGAGATTCCCCATTCGGCATTCGCCATTCCCCATTATTACCTCACTGCCGTGAACACGTACGGCGCCTGCACCTCGGCCGTGCGGCCGAGCGGCGCGGGCGTGCGGATGCCTTGCAGCACCCGGGCCACGCAGGCGGCGACCTCGGCGTTGCCCATCGTGTCGCGCGTCACCACGGCCGATTGCACCTCCCCCGCCGCGCCGAATTGCAGCCGCAGAACGATCGTCCCGGACAAGTCGCCGTGCAGCTTCAACACCTGTTCGTAGCAATTCTTGACCGCCGGCATCCGGGCGCGCAGCGTGTGGCGGATTTGCCGGTCGACATCGGCGTCGCCGGTCGCCACCTCCGGCGGCTGCACCCGGGAAATCACCTTGTGAATCTCGCGTTCGGCCAAGGGCACCGATCCCGGATTCGGCAGCAGATTCTGTACCGTGGTCGCGACCGCCAGCGGCCCTTCGCCGCCGCCGAGCGGCTGGCGCCCGTCGCGCGAAGCGATCCGCACGCCGCCGGCCGGCAGGTTCGACAGATCGTTGGAGCCGTGGATTTTTTCGAACCAGTCGCCGCTTTTGTCCTCGCGGGTCAACAGTTCGATCAATCCCTGATTGCGGTTGAGCAGCTCGACCAGGTTGCCGCCGGGGCCTTTCGCGGCCGCCGGTCCGCCTTGCCCGCCGCCCGGGGCGCCCGGCTGCCCGCGGTCGCCGAGGTCGGTCCGATTCACGGCCTCGACCACGCGCGGCGGAATGATGTCATCCGTAAAATCGTTGGGGATCTCGATCAGGTTCGGCACCTCGATTTTGCCGATCGTCAGATTCAACTGCTCCTCGATCGGCAACACGCGAAAGACCTGCCAAAGCGCGAGGTGGACGATGAAGGAAGCCAGCAGGCAGAGCAGCAGTTTGCGATCGTAGTAGTATTCCCAATCGATGCAAAGAATGTCCGCTCGGAAATCCGACCAGGTGTACTTCGGCATGCTCGACCTCCCGGCAAAGGGTGCAACCATCCCGCCGAGCGGCACCGCGGCCGGAGGCCGCCTGGCGTCCGCCAACGCCGACACCGAGAGCCGCCCTCGATTACTTGGGACAGCGCTCGGTTGAAGAAAGTTGCCGACCGGGAAAAAATTAACGATGTCCGAAGGCGGATTCCAACAGGCGGCGCACCTCGGCCGGTTCGATCTTGGGCCGGCGGTCGAAGGTGAACAGGCCGTTCTCCTCCTGGGCCACGTCGCAAAACTGCGTATAGGCGAAACCCTGCAAGTGCTCGTGCTCGGCCAGCAGATCGAACGTCTGGCGCAGACCGTCCGCCAGGCTGAGCGAGCGATCGCCGTAATGCTTGAAACCGTGCCCGCCGCATTCGCTGATCACCACCGGCTGGCCCTGATAGGATGATGGGTCGAGCAGCGGGCTTTTGTACACGCGCCGCGGCAGGGCCACGTAGAGATTCCGCCAGTGCCGATAGGGCAATTGGGCGGGATCGGCCAGGCGGCGGTAGAAATCGCGGATCCGCTCGGCGCCCGCCAGATAGTGGTGGACGTCCAGGATGTCCGTCGCGAGGTGCTCGTAACCCGAATTGTCGATGACCGGCCGCGACGGATCGAGCCGGCGGGTCAGGGCGATCATTTCGCGCAGCCAATCGCGGGTTTTTTCGCTCCAGAGCAGGTCGAAAATTCCCCAGGTTTCGTTGAAGAGCAGCCAGAGCATGACGGCCGGATGGCCCAGATCGCGGTCGATCGCCTCGCGCAGCAGCGCCTCGAAGGCGGCGCGATCGACGAGCGAAAAAACGAAGGCGCTGGGCATTTCGTCCCAGACCACGAGGCCCAGCCGGTCGCACCAGTAAAGCAGGCACGGATCGGCCAGGGTCTGGTGCAAGCGCAGGCCGTTGAAGCCGCAGGCCTTGATCAGCTCGACATCGCGCCGGTAGGTCTCGTCATCGACCGCCGTCACCCAGCCTTCGGGGTAATAGGCCTGATACAAGACCAATTTCTGATAAAACGGCTGGCCGTTGAGCAGCACCTTGCCGTCGGCGACGCGGAACGACCGCAAGCCGGCGTAGCCTTCAGCCTCGTCGACCACCTGCTCGTTTTGCCGAATCGTATAGCGGACCGTGTACAGATTCGGCTCGTCCGGCGACCAGCGAGCCACCCGGCGCGGATGAACCGGCACGGCCATCCGCTCGCCGTCGATTTCGGCGTGAACCTCGGTATCCGCCTCCCCGTCCGGGTGAATCAGTTTGATGCCGACCTCGCCACCGACCGGCTCGTGGATGCGCAGGTGAAAAACGAAGGACTTGGCCGACACATCAGGCACGGCGTGCGCGCCGATCAAATGCATCGGACCCCGGGTTTCCAGCCAGACCGGCTGCCAGATGCCCGAAAACGTTTGATAAAAGACCGTGTATTCGACCGGCAGGTGCGTCTGCTTACCGCGCGGCAGGCTACCGTCGCGCGTTTCCTGCACGTGTAGGCAAAACGAGTTGTCGCCGTCGCGCAGGAACGGATCGACGCGCCAGGCCATCGGCGTGAAGCCACCGGCGTGCTCGCCGACCTTGATGCCGTTGACGTAGCCGGTGCACTGATAATCGGCCGCGCCGATCCGCAGGTGGATTTGCCGGCCGCGCCATTCGTCCGGAATGCGCACCGTGCGGCGATACCAGAAGTGCAGCGCGCGGGTTTTGCGCCCCTGCCCGCTCGCTTTGGATTCGACGCAAAACGGCACGACGATCCGCTCGGGCAACGCGGCCTTTTGTTGCCATTTTTCGGCGACGCCCCGGCCGGCGGAGTCCGCGGCGAATTCCCACTCGCCGTTGAGCGACAGCCAGTCGCGGCGGGACAACAATGGATCGGGATATTCGGGACGGATCATGGCCGCGCTCCTTGCCTGGATGGTATAAATTTTAACATTTCTTTCGAATCTTCAAGAAAAAAAGCGGGGCAGGTGAAAAAAACCGTTTCCGGATCGGGAACCCGTCACTCCAACGTCAGATCGATGCGCCTCGGAGCGCTGGTTTCCAGGCAGACATCCCGCAGAATCAGGTACAGGTTTTCGGTGATTCCCATCGCGATGTACTCGAGAATTTCCGGGTCGAATTCGATGTCGTAGGCGCCGTCGGCGGCGCTGGAACAGCCGATGCCGAGCAACGTCTCCTCGCCGGAGTGAAAATAGGTGTCGCCGTCACCCTTGATCAGGTATTCGCCCATATTCAGATTGCAATCCTCGTCGGCGTACTCGACCCGCAAAACCACCGCGTCATCCTCCGAGACCGAGCCCGGCAACTCGATCGGCTCACCGTTGACCAGCACCGACAAATCCAATAACTCGGGCGCGTGGTTCGCCGTGCAATCGGGATCCTCCAACTCGATATCCAGGTTCAGCGGGACCGAATCGCTTTCATCGAAACAAGCATCGTTCAGGACGACGACCGCCTGATCGGCCTCGGCAAGGATATAATGGAGTTCCGTGGGATCGACGAAAAAGCGTAGCGGCTCGCCGGCGGCCTCGCTGGAGCAATCGGCGGCGGCGATTTTTTCCAAGACGATCGTTTCGCTGCCGTCCGGAGCCGACATATTAATGGCGACCGTCCCGCCGTTGAGATTGCAGTCGACGTCGGCATACTCGATTTCGAATTCCAGGTTGTCCTGCGTGGTCAGTGAGACGGGCGGCTCGGCGTATTGCCCGTTGACCCGATACCGCAACGAAAGCAGGTCCGGCGGCGTATTGCCGGCGCATTCGGGGTCGGCCGAGTCATCGTCATCTAGTAAATCATCGTCGTTATCTCCTTCGGTGTCGTCATCGACGGTGTCGTCGTCGCCCGCGCTGTCTTCATCGTCGTCGTCGCCGGAACAAGCATGAATCGCGAGTAACCATCCAATCAACAAAAAAGCGCTGAAAATTATTCGTTTCGGCAAGATTCACTCCTCGGATTAAATCGTGAATTCGTCACCCGAACCGCCCCCGGCTATTGGCCAATCAACGGAATCGGCAACTCGTTGCTCGTGTCGCCGCAATCGTCCTGGATGCCCAGGAAGAATGGTTGTCCGTAACTCGGATCGAAAAATTTCCCCCGGAAAATCAAATCGAAGGGGCCGTCCGCCTCACTGGAGCAACCGATACCCAGAATCGTGCTTTGCACGTCGTAATGAATTCCATCATCGGCCACGAGGTAATAGGTTCCACCGTCGAGGTTGCATTCGTTATCGGCATATTCGATGCGAACGACGACTTCATCGTCCATCCCCACGGTCCCCGGGAGTTCGATCGTTTCGCCGCCAACCAGGACGGTAAAGGCGATCAATTCCGGAGCCGTATTGGCGGAACAATCCGTTTCCTGATATTCCACCTGGATTTCCAGAGTGACCGGTTCGCTGGAGTCGCCACAAACGTCGACGAGCTTGAGTTCGGCCGACTCCGCGCCATCCAAGATGGCTTCAATCATTCCCGGATCGACCGCAAAGCGGGCCGGGCCGCCGTTTTCCTCGCTGGAACAGCCAAGGCCGCTGAAATGTTTTAGCGACTCATCGTTGCCGTTCTCGGCTTCGATCAGCAGTCCGCCGCCGTCCAGATTGCAGTCCGCATCGTCGTATTCCAAACCGAATTCCAGTTGGTCGAGCGTGGTGATCGAAATCGGCGGTTGCGCCGGTTGTCCGTTCACCCAAATTTGCAGCCCCAAAAATTCCGGCGCCGCGTTCCCGGCGCATTCCGGGTCCTCGCCGGTGTCGTCACCGCCGGCATCGTCATCCTCCGGTTCGTCGTTTTCGTCATCGTCCCCGCTGTCGGCGGCGTCATCGTCATCATCGTCGGCGCAGGAATAAAAACAGAGGACCAGGCCCAATAACACCAACACGCTGAAAATGGCTTCGGCTTTCATCGCTCGCCATCCTCCTTTTTCAACACCGCACCGGATCAACGACGCCGTCAACACCCGCAACCGTGGTTGTCGTCGCTGTCGTCGTCCATTGCTGCGGAGCGGTCGTCATCGGCATCATCGTCCGATTGGTCGTCGTCGCTTGGATCGCTGTCATCATTGTTGTCGTCGTTGTCGTCGTTGTCGTCGTCATCGCCGGCGGTATCGTCATCCAGGTCCTCGTACTCGACCTCGGCGCGGACCATCAAGACGCCGCTCTTGCCGATCCGGGCGTAGTTCACCCATTCATCATGGTAATAGTACCAGGTGTGATCGACCGGAGCGGCGTCCTGGTCGAAACAGATGTACGGCGACCGGACCGGATAATTGAACTCGAAGCCGACGAACCATTCGCCGCTTTGAATCGGCTCCTGGAACGCGGCGATCGCGGACAAATCGAGCGAGCCCCAAGTGCGCGTCGCGCCGGCCGGAACGCGGTTTTGGCGATAAACCGGTTGGGGTACGCCCTGATCGTCGTTGAAAATGGACGGAACGCCGTCGGCCTTGCCGTCATGATAAATCACCACGTCCACCTGCGAATTGCCGCCGACGGCGTCTTCCACCAGCCAGGAAACGCTTTTCAGGCGGACGGGATAACGAACCGGCGTCAAGGCTTGGACGAAGGGCAGATCCTTTACAACCATCATGGTGCCGGTGTCGCATTCGCCGTCGTCGTAAGCGATGTTCGGGCTGGGCTTGAGAGTGCCGTCGTGCGTTACGGGGAAAGAAACCACGCTGACCTGCGAGCAGAAAATCTCGTCGCGGCAAAAGCCGCCGAAAACGAAAAATCGGCCCTGGTCGTCAAAAGCGCCGGCGGTCGGCCCAAGCGGCTGGGGCAATAACTGATCGAGGAATTGAAAGGCTTCCTTGCCGTCCAGTTTCCGATAGATTGCCGTATTGTGGGGAGCGATATCGCCAACACCGCCGAATTGCCAACCGCCGGCGATCACTTCGGTCTTGCCGTAAATGCCGTACGCCGAATCCATCCGCCCCGCCGGCAGATATTCCGGCGCGGACCACTCGTTCGCCTCGATATCATAAATGACGAGCGATTCGCTGCCGATCACCCGCAGGGTGTCATGATCATAGACGGCGCGGAGATATTCCGGGAAATTGGGATAATTCGCCGCTTCGCCGCGCACCCATTCGTCCGCTTCGACATCGAAATAAAACACTTCCTGGGAGGGCGTGTAGTTGTCGTTGTCCGCCCCGCCGATTACATAGACCCGCCCCCGCTCCGGATCGCAAACGGCCGTCGTGGCCATGAGGCCGCCGCTGGGATCGCCCACCTCCGGCCCGAACGACCAGGAGTCGCCGGGGATATCGTAGATTTGCAAATAGTCGGTGCCCCAGTTGAAATCCGCCGTGCCGCCGACCAGGTAAAGGCGATCGTTCAGCAGGCAGGAACCGCCAACCGCCGTCGGCACTGCCGGTTGCGCCAGGCCATCGTTGTAGGCGTCGGCATCCGGATCGTAGGTTCCGAGGCCGTAGATTGTGTTTTCGTCGTACCCGCCGATCAGATAGAAAATCCGCCGGTTCGGATCCCAGATGATGTTGCTCAGAATGCGCGGCGGAGACAAGGAATTGACTTGATCCCAGACCAGGCGCGCCAGGAATTCCAGTTGGTCGACGGTCGAACCGGCCGTGGCGGTCACGGTAATGATGTCGTTGCCGGGCGGCGTCGCCGTGGGCAAGGCGACCTCGAATTCCACGCTGAGATATTCGGCGCCGGGCACCGCGACGGTTGACGGGCCGTCGATTTCCCAATTTTGCAGGTCGGAATAGTCGAGGGAAACGTTCAGGTTTTCGGTGGTTCCGTTGAACACCTTCATCTCGAAGACGATTTTCCGCCCGGCGCCGGCGGCGCGTTCGGTTGTCGAGGAAGAAATGTGCATCGTCGACAACCGTTTTTGCGGTGATGCCGCGTTCGCGGGCCCGATCGAACAGGTCAGCGCAAAAAGGAATGAAAAGGCGACAAAAACCCATCGCTTCATGACAGTGCTCCAAAGACGGTCGGGCCACTCATCGCTATTATATGATGTCAATTTGCAATGTTCGTGCCCATTATCACTTAACCAAGATTTTTCCTCGCGCAACAAAAAACACCAATAAAACAAGCGAATTATCGTCGTTATCCGGCCAAACGACCGGCCGGCGTCCCGCGGGAGCCGGGGAAAATTCCATGGTATTCCGCCGCTCGCCTCAGGTTTTTGAGGAAAAAAGACGACGCACGCCTTGCCTTTCTTCGCTGGTATTCGATACGTTGGCGGCATGGATCACGATTCGTCATTCAAGAATTTCAATCGGACCGATTGGTGGCTGTTGGGCCTGTTCGTTTTGTTGAAAATCCTGATCCATCTGCTGACCGACACCCACGGCGCCTACGGTTATTTCCGCGACGAGTTGTATTACCTCGATTGCGCCCGTCACCTTGATTGGGGCTACGTGGATCAGCCGCCGCTGTCGATTCTGATCCTGGCGGTCACCCGCGCGCTTTTCGGGACCTCTCTGTTGGCGATTCGCTTGCCCGTCATGTTGATCGGCGCGGCGACCGTCGTATTGACCGGCCTTCTAGCCGGCGAAATGGGCGGCGGACGGTTCGCGCGGTGCCTGGCTTGTCTGGCGGTCCTGACCGCCCCGATCTTCCTGGCGATGGGCAGTTTCTTCTCGATGAACGCGTTCGACCAATTTTTCTGGGTTTCGGCCGGTTACGTGCTCGTTCGCTTGATCAAAACGGAGAACCCGCGACTCTGGCTTTGGTTCGGCCTGATCGCGGGCCTGGGCTTGGAAAACAAGACCAGCATCGGCTTTTTCGGGGTGTCACTGGTCGCGGCCATGGCGGCCACGCCGTTGCGTCGGCACTTTCGCTTTTGGCAATTTTGGGCCGGCGGCTCGATCGCCGCGCTACTCTTGCTGCCCCATCTGCTCTGGCAAATCCACCACGACTGGCCGACGCTCGAATTCATGCGCAATGCCAGCCTGTATAAAAACATGCCGACCACCCTGCTTTCGTTCTTCACGGGCCAACTCCTGATGATCGGTCCGCTCAACACCCCCGTCTGGCTGGCGGGTTTGCTTTCCCTTTTCCTGGCCCGGGATGGACGGCGCTACGCGGTGTTCGGCATCGTCTACCTTCTGTTGTTCGTCACCTTCCATTTGACCAACGGCAAGGTCTATTACCTTTCGCCCGCCTACCCGCTGCTGCTGGCGCCCGGCGCGGTCTGGCTGGAAAAAGCCCTCGCCCGGCGGCGTTGGGCGCAGGCGGCCGCCGTCGGTTTGCTGGCGGTTGGCGGAATGGCGGTGGCTCCCCTGGCGATTCCGGTCCTTGCCCCGGAGCCCTTTTTGCGTTACCAGGATGCCTTGGGCATGCGCGCCCCCCAACAGGAACGGGCGCACAGCGGTGCATTGCCGCAACATCTGGGCGACCGCCTGGGCTGGGAGGAATTCGTCGCCCTGGTGGCGGACGCCTATGCCAGGCTCGAGCCGGCCGACCGGGCGAAGTGCGCCGTTCTCGTCAGCAATTACGGCGAGGCCGGCGCGATCAATCAGCTTGGGGCCCGCTACGGGTTGCCGCGCGCCATCTCCGGTTACATGAACTATTACCTCTGGGGCCCGGGCGACGCGACCGGCGAGGTGCTGCTGGCTTACTGGCCACGGAAAGAAGACCTAGTGCCCCTCTTCGACCGCGTCGACGAGGTGGCACGATTCCATCACCCGTACGTCATGGCGCGCCAGAACGACCGGCCGCTGTTTTTATGCCGCGGGCTCAAGATACCGTTGGCCGAGGCGTGGAAGCTCATTAAAACCTATTATTGACCGGCTATTTTCCCGGCCGGCGACCCTCGCTAAACTGAATCGAATTTTCCGGGAGCAACGAAATGCGCATCCTGATGGTCTACCCGAATCGCAATCGCTACCTCTGCCCGGCGCCGGTCGGCGCGCTCCTGGTGACCGAACGGCTCCGTCACGACGGACACGACGTCCGGTTTCTGGATCTGATGCACGTCCGCGACCCGCAAGTTTCGTTGCGCGCGGCGCTGGCGGAGCACCGGCCCGAACTGATCGGCTTTTCCATTCGTAACGTCGATAATCAGACGATGGGGGATCTCGATCGGCCGCTCGACGAGGCCGCCGAACTGGCCGCGCTGGTCAAGCGGGAAAGCGCGGCGCCGCTGTTGCTCGGCGGCACCGCGGTGACCACCTTCCCCGCCCAAATACGCGCCAAGCTCGGCGCCGATTACGCCATGGCCGGGGACGACGCGGACGCGGTCGCCCGCTTCGTCGCCTCGCTGGCGAATGGCTCTCCCGATCCGGAGGCGCCCGGCTTGACCGCGCGACTCGACGCTCGAACGATCCAAAACCCGCCGTCCATTCGGGGTTATCAAAAACAACGCTTCACCGGTTACGCCGACCTCGACCTGAAAACCTACCGAAAAAGGGGGTATTACGACTGCGGCGTCGTCACCCATTCCGGCTGCCCGCTGGGGTGTTCGTTCTGCGACGCCCATCGCACCTTCGGCCGCGAATACGTCCTGCGCGATCCGCAGACGGTGATCGAGGAACTGACCGAACTCTCCCGGCTGCGCGGCGCGCGCTCGGTCTGGCTGATCAACTCCGGCATCAACCGGCCGCTGGCGTACGGCAAGGAAATCCTGGCGCGGATCGCCGAAGCGCGGTTGAAGCTGGTTCTTAGTTGCATCGTCGAGCCGGGCGAGTTCGACGCCGAACTGGCCCGCCTGCTGCGCCGCGCCGGTTGCACCAGCGCGATGATTTTCGGTTCCACGCTGTCGGACCCGGTGCTCGAGCGCAATCAGCCCTTCTACCGCGCGAAGGACGTGGTGGAAATCGCCACCCATCTGCGCGACGCCAAGGTGCCGTACTTTCTCGGCCAGATGTACGGCGCTCCCGGCGAGACCATCGCCGGCGTGCGCGCTTCCCTCGAACTCGCCTATCGCTTGAAGCCGGCGATGATCATCACCGGCTTCGGTTTGCGCGTGCAGTGGGACACACCGCTCCGGGAGGTCGCCGTGCGAGAGGGAGTGATCGCGGCGGATGACGATTGCTTCGTCGCGCGCTTCTATACTTCGCCGGAAACGCCGCCGGCCGAGGCGCAGGCTTGCCTGAAAGCCTTCCGCCGCCGTCACCCGTGGCAGATGGCGCGTTTCGCGGCGTTCATCGGCCAAAGCATCGCCGATCAGTTCTTCCGCTGACCGGGACGCCGACCGCGCCTTTTTTCAGGAAGTCGTCGATCGATGGAAACACGGCTGCGACAGCGGCGTGCCCCAGGGAGGGTACTTCATCCGGTCGGGCCGCAGATCACGCGCCGGATGCAGTTCTTCCGCCCGCTTGACCAATTCCGGCGGCGGCGTTCCGCCGGGAACGCAGTGGCTGTAAGTGTCGCAGATCAGCCGCAGCAGTTCGTCCGACCAGTACACCCGGTTGGCGGTGTACTCGTAGACGAAGGTTTCGTGGGTGAAGAGGCCGGCCCAGGCGATGCCGAAGTAGTCGCCGAAGGTCTTCTCGCGGCGGCGGAAATCGCCTGGCGCGCACTGGCGCGTCCGGTGGATGTTCGGCCACGGGTCGCCGCCGCCCGGCGGCATCCAGCGCTCGTCGCGGGGCGCGAAGCTCGTGAAGGAATCGAGCCAATCAACCAGGATTTCGAGCAACCGGTTCCACCGCCGGGTGATCGCCTCCCATAAGACGATGCCCGGTTCCGCTTCCCAGTCGATTCGCGTCCGGCCCATTTCGAACTCGATGGTCAACGGCTGGCCGAAGGGAGCCGCCGCGGCCAGCCGTTCGAACAACGCCAGTTTCCGTTCGGCCTTTTCCACGTGCCGCGGCAGCCACAACCGGCGCGCGTATTCCAACTCCTGTTCCAGCGCGTCGCGCATCACCGGCGCCGCGCCCTGCAGCGCCCGCGATAACCCGGCCTCCTCGACAAGCCGTAAATAGACCGGATAGGTGACCCCCGAACGCCCCAGCGCGACCATCTGTTCGAGGACCGGAATCAGTTTTGTTCCAGCCTCGCCCGCCTGGCCGGCGCGGTAACTTTGCAACGTCTGTTCGTAAGCCGAAACCGTTTGCGCCAGCATTTCCTCGTCGCTGGGTTGCGCGGCCGAGCCGGCCTGCGCGGCCTTCGACAACAGGCGGCCGTAGGCGTCGCTGAATTTCTGAAACAGTTGTTCCTGCATCAGGCGCCCGCTGTAGGCGGCGAAATCGCTCATCTCCTCGGCGTAACGTTCCATCGTTTCGAGGCATTCGCGCATCCGGTCGAACTCCTCGCCGGAGAGTTTTTTCGCTTCGCAATCGCGGAACATGTCGCGAAAGGTATTGAGCATCGAATCGCGGTACATTTTTTCGATCGGCATCATTCTTCTCCGACGTACTGGCGGTATTCGGCGATGCGCCGGCGCAGGTGCTCGTCGGCGACGGGGATCAAGCGGCGGTGGCGCTCCTCCCACAATAGATCCCAGTTCGGGCAGTAGTTCGGGTCGAACTTCCGCGCCTCGGCCAGGGTGTTCTCCCGCCACAGCTTTTTACCTTCGAGATTCTGCTCGGCGATCCAGCCGTCGCGTTCGGCGCGCCAGGCAGCCGGCACTTCGGCCGCGGCCCAGACCTCCAGGTTTTCGAGCACGGTCCAACCGGGCCAGAACGTGTTGCGCAGCAGTTCGTCCATGCTGATCGGAATGTTCCAACGGGTTTGAATATCGGAAGCCATGGAGTTGAGTTCGTTGACGTCGGTGAATTCTTTTGCGTCGAGCGCCGCCAGGATTTCCTGAAACGGCTTGGCGCGGACCGGCTCCTTGATGCTCAGGTACAAATCCGCCCAGGCCTTCGAGGTGTCGTACACGTAAGCGACGGCGCAGTTGACGTGCAGGTGCTCGCCGAGCACGCGCTTGCCGAAGGCTGCGAGGTCGACGGCGTCGCGGATGGCCTCGAACATGGCGCGTTCGGCGGCCTCGCTGCGCGGAAAGAGCGGGTTGCCCTCGAACTTCTGCAACCGCACGCGATAGTATTCGAGGTATTCCTGGTGGCGCTGGTCCATGGCAGTCGATCCTTTGTGCGTATGGAACGGAAGGAGGCAAACCGAACGCCGGCGCCGCGGGACCGTTTCCGGCCCCGCGGCCGGCGCTATCGTCTTCGTTTAATCCGCGATCTTCACGATGATCAACATCTGTTCGCCGTTGTCGGCGACGTAAGCGTATTTGCCCATTACCCAAACGCCGTGCGGCGCCGAGCCCATGTCGACCTGCAAGTCGAGGGCGTCGCCGATCTGCGTCAACGATGCGGGGTCGGAGGCGTCAACGAGCACCAGCCCGCCCCACGATTCGGCCGCCGCCAGCACTTTCGTGTAGGCAGTGCCCAGGATGGTCAGGGGACCGGCGTTGAAACTACCGTAGAAGCCGTCCGCCAACTGCAACACCGAAAGCTCGGCCATCGCCGACGGATCGGTGATGTCGACCGCGATCAGGCCGGCGCCCCAGTCGCTGTAATACAGCACGTCGCCGTCGATCTTGACGTCCTGGCCCCACGGCTCGTGACCGGCCGTCCCGGCGTTGAAGTAGGTGTTGAGCACCGCCATCGCGGCCGGATTGGCGACGTCGACCGAAATCAACGTGCCCTCGCCGCCGCCGCAGTAAGCGACGTCGTTTGCATAGCCGAGGTTGTAACAGGTTTCAGTCGTCGATACCTGCACCTCGCCCAGCGAGGCCGGGTCGCCCTTCGCTTCGGCGACCGCTTCCACATAACCGTTGCTGCCGTTGCTGCCGCCGATATAAATGGTGCCGCCGTCGCCCAACGCCACCGCATTGAGCACGCCGATCGTCGTGGGCACGAACGACCACACCAGTTGCGGATCGGTCGGATCGGACACGTCGAGCTTCAACAGATCGTCGCGGTTGGCGGCGTACAGGAAGCCGTCATCGTCCATCACCAGATTGTACACCTGGCCGGAAGCCGGGTTGTACTGGCCGACGATCGCCGGGCTGTCGACGTTCGACACGTCCACCACGATCACGCCCGAATCCTTGGCGGCCAGGTAACAATAATTGCCGTCGCACAGCACGTCCTCGGCATAGTCGATTTCCACATAGCCGGTGATGTCACCGAAGTTGTGGCCGTCATCATTGTCGTCATCGGCCACGTCGTCGTCCGCCGCGTCATCGTCCGCCGCGTCGTCGTCCGCCGCGTCGTCATCGGCGGCGTCGTCGTCGGCCGTGTCGTTGTCGTCGTCATCGTCGCCGCCGCAGGAGACGACAACACTCAACGCCACCAATACCGACAACAAAAACAGAATCGTCCAAATGCGAGTCATTTTCCCCTCCCTTTCAATGATTATTGCCGCAAATTTTCCGCTGATCATCAGAGACGTTTATCTTCCACCACCGAGTGATTCTCTTTACCCGGCGTGTTAGGAAACAGCTTAATCTGATTACAAACGAATGCCCTCCCGCCTGGCGTCCGATTTTCGATTCCTTGATAGCACAGAACCGTCGGCCAAATCCAGTTTGTTACTTCTTGTATCTTTTTGCATCGACATGGATGGAAAGTTACTTGAGTGAAAAATGAAAATTATTCTTTTTCTATATCGATTGGTTATAATTTTCCACTTTGGATGCTAACTCAGATCGCCGCGAAAAATATCCACTTTGACCGTCAACAGCCGCAGCCCTCGTCATTGTCATCATCGTCGTCGGAGGAACCGTCGATGTCGTCATCGGCCGCGTCATCGTCCGCCGGCGATTGGTCGTCGTCGGGCGCCGGTGAAGTATCGTCATCCGCGGTATCGTCGTCGACCGGCGCTTCAGGCGCCAACCGATCGAAAAAGAGGCTCACCGCGCCGCGATATTTTCCCCCGTCGGCCGCCTGAAAAAAGAGATTGGCGCTGACCGCGAGATCGCGCGCCTCATTGTCGTCGAACGTGCCGACCAGCAGATCCCAGCCGAATCCCATATCTCCCAAACCATAATAACTATCGACCGGAGCGATTGTATCGAGCGGCAAAACCGCGCCCGAACCGTGCAACTGCCCGGCGGAAACATGCCAAACCTCGCCGGTCCGTTGATCGCCCCGCCAGGCGTCGCGATCGGCGAACCACAGCGAACCGCCGCTGTCCGCCGCCGCCGCGGCCAGACAAACGGCAGAAAAGTTCTGGCCGTAGGAATAATCCTGGGTTTGGCCGACCACCGTCAGATCGGGTGGCGTAACGGTCAGGTCGATCACGGCGCCCTTGCCGAAGCGGGCGCTGTCGAGCATCGCCAACGCGCCGGACAGCGTCGCGCCGAAACTCTGATCGCCGACCACCAGATCGGTCCGTCGGTCGTCATTGAAATCGGCCATCACCAGGGGCCAGCCGAACCATTGGAAGCGCGGATCGGTGCCCGTTTGAACGCGTACGTCGGCGCCGACCTTCGCCAAATCCCACTTCATCGGCGCGGCGCCGAAATCCCGGCCGTAAATCAGGTATACCGCGCCGTGATTGCCTTCGCTCAGAAGGTATCGGTTGGCGATCGCCAGATCGGCCCGGCCGTCCTGATTCAAATCGCCCAGCGCCAGGCCTTCGCCGAACAGCGACGCCGTGCCCAGATGTCCGTTGATCGTCAGTTCGGCCGGCTGCGACGCCAAATCGCGCACCGTGCCCTTTTCCGTGGCCAACGGCCCGCGCAGCAGGTGGACCACGCCGCGCCCGCCGCCACCCACCCAATAATCGTCGCCGGCGATCGCCAGGTCGACGATCCCGTCGCCGTCGAAATCGCCGGTCGCGAACGAACTCCCGAGCAGATAGCTTTCGTGGTTGAGATAGACCGTCCAATCCGGCTTATCCTGCTCGCGCCACTTCCAGACCGTGCCGGCTTTCAGATCCGGCGAACCGAATTGCACGAAAAACACGCCGGTCGAATGGGGAAGAATCGCCGCCGAATCGGCGATGATCAAATCGTCGCAGCCGTCGTCATTCAAATCGGCCAGCCCCAATTTGGCGGCGAAGCTGCCGCAGTCGCGCGGGCCGTAGATCGTCAGATCCGCCTGGGCGGTGGCCAGATCCAACGGCGCCGCCGCCGGCGTAACAGGACCGAAGAAAACATAGATGCGCTCGCCGCCCGCCTGGGCGGAAGGGTCGCCGCCTCAGGTGCCGGGCGCGCCGATCGCCAGATCGGCCACGCCGTCGCCGTTGAGATCGCCCTGCGCCAGCGGGCCGAGGTAGTCGTCGGTCATGCCCAGGATCGTCAACCCGGCCTCGCCGGACGGGATGTCGGCGGCGCCGGCGATCGCCGGCGGCAACCAGAGAGTCAATACCGCCGCGATCAGGCGAGCCGCGCCGCGCCATAAATATTTCCGCCGATCGCCCATGACGCGCCTCCTTTCCTCGCCCCCGTCAGCGGCGTTTTTTTAGCGCGCCGCCGCCTAGGACGGGAACCAGTTCTGAAACAGCAACTCGGCGAAGTCGACGATCTGTTCCCAGGCGCTCTGGTAATCCATCGTCACGAACAGCGCCGGGCCGATCACGCCGAAAATGAACATCGAAGGGATGTTGCCGCGCGCGTAATCGATCATCCAGGCATGGTCGACGTACTGCACGCCCTTGCCGGTGCCCGCCGGCAGATATGCCATGTCGCCGGCCAGCGAAATCACCGGCTGGAACTCGCCGGGAGAATAGTTCCACATCTCGCCGTCGACCATCAAATCCCACACGTCGGATTTGTTGTAACGCCCGGAGAAGCCGTCGGCGCCGATGGGCGTCCCGAAAAACGCCACGTATTCCTTCAACGACGCGTAAACCAGCGCCAGTTCGCAGAACGACGTACCCGCGCTGTTGAAGGTCCAGCGCGGCACCGCTTTGATCTTGCCGGGGTGCCGGCGCAGCAGTTCGGCATGAATCACCTTCCAGGCTTCCTCCGGCGGCAAGCCGACGCCCAAATTGGCGATCTCGTGCATTTCCTCGGGCGTGAATTCGTATTCGTCGTCCGCCTCCCGGTCGGCCCAGTCCGACATTTTATCGATCCACCGCCACAGACCGATCATCGACCGGCGCGTCGGCGCGCCATCGGCATTCAAGTATTGGTCCAGATCGGTCAAGGCATCCGGCGCGGCCGCCGTCTGGCCGGATGGGGCCGCGTCAAAATCGCCGGGTTCTTCCTCGCCGCACGCCGCGGCGAAAAACAGCAACGACACCAGGCCGCCGATCAACCACCATTTTGCCTTCATTCCACCGTCCCTCCCTCGTTGACCGCGGCGTCGTCGCGCACGCAGCGGAAGCCGACGACGCGGTCGCGATCGGTCGGCGGATCGTAGTTGCGATAGGAAACGCGCAGGTAATCGGCGGTATTGTTCCAGCCGCCGCCGCGCAGGACGCGCCACTGGCTGGCGTTCGGCCCGGCGGGATCGGCCGCCGGACCGGCGTCGTAATAATCGGCGCCGTACCAGTCGTTCACCCATTCCCAGACGTTGCCGTGCAGGTCGTACAATCCGAAATCGTTCGGATCTTTCAAACCGACCGGATGGGTCCGCAAATCGGCGTCGTCCAGGAACCAGGCGATCCCGGACAGGCAGGCCTCGTCGTCCCCGCAGGAATATTTCGTGCTCGCGCCGGCGCGCGCCGCGTATTCCCACTCGGCCTCGGTCGGCAGGCGGGCGTCGAGCAGCGTGCAAAACGCGGTCGCCTGCTCCCACGACACCTGTTCCACCGGGCAATCGTCGCAAGCGGTGAAATAGCTCGGGTTGACGCCGAGCAGCGCATTGAATTGCGCCTGGGTGATCTCCAGCGGATTCATCGCAAACGCCGCGAGCGTCACCGGATGGGCCGGCCGCTCGTCCGCGCGGCAAGCTTCGTCGCCCGCCGAACAGCCCATCGTGAAGTCACCCGCCGGTATTTCCACCCATTCCAGGCCGATCGATTCGCTGAGGTCGTCCTCGTCGGTGTCGTCGTCCTGGTCGTCGTCGCTGTCGTCATCGTGATCGTCGTCCTCATTCCCGTCGTCGGGTGAATGATCGTCGTCCTCGTCTTCCTCGTCGGCGCAATTGATCGCGACGCCGAAAAAGGCCACGAAAAAGAGGATCGTCAAAAATGCCGGGATGCGCCTTTTGTCCATGAAGCACCTGCCGTCGAGTGATGAGAACCGTTGTTTTATTAAGTGGTTCGTCTTTCCCTTTTGTCGCCAACCGGCTTTTTACCATCGAAGCGGCCGGTTGTCATGTATTCGCCTAGTCCGCGGACGGGAACAATTCATCGATCGTGAAATCCACCCAGAACAGGCCCGCCGTCCGGTCGATCGCCGCCCGCAACGCCCGGCCGATGTCGCCGGGCGGATCGGCCAATTGGCCCCACCAGGCGCGATCCTCGTCATAGCCGAATTGAAAACCGACCGGCGCCGGCGCCAGGGCTTCACTCCAGGTCCCGAATTCCTCGACCAGGGCCGCCAGGGAACCCAGAGCCATGCTGTCATCGATGAAAAACAATCCCGTCCGGTATTGGGGCGGCATTTTTTCAGGCAGCCAATGTTTGAAAAAAAGCGTGTAGCTCGGGTCATACCCGCGGACGAGTTCGCTCCAGGCTGCGGCCTCGCCATCGGTGACGGCCTGACCGTCGGCCACCGTGTCGGCGCGATACCACTCGACATCGATCCCGATTCCCGCCACCGATCCGTGATGGCCGTACCGCCGCAGCACCAGGTCGATCAGGGTCGCAACCTCGGCCGCGCCCGGCTCGACCTGCAACCAGACCCGGACATCGTTTTTATCGAACCAATTCAGGTAGGCTTCGTTTTGATCCGTTGCGCCGAACGCGATTTTCGCGTATTCGCCGCCCGGCGAGGGAAAATTCAGTTCGCACGAGCCATCGTCTAAAAACACGCCGACGATCCACACACCGCCTGGTTCCGCGCCGGCGAAACGCCCGGCCATTTCGCGGCTGACCTCGCCCCAGTAAACCGGATTCGGAAACGGTTCAATGCCGTAGCGCGAAGCGCGAAATCCAGCGACTAACCAATGATTATCACCATCATTTTCGTTGTTGTCGGGTTCGCCGTCGTCGCCGCAGGACAGCCCGGCCGCCGTGAAAACCAAACACAACAGTAATAGCCTGACGCCCCTTCGGTTCATTCCTTTTACTCCGCCGGTTCGTCCATTTGGTGACAAGTCTGCCCAATATCAAGGCAAAATGCCAGAAAAATGCGCTTTTTCATGGGCGCGTGAAGCGGCAAGTCGCGACAATGATTAAAAAAATATTTCCCGACCGGAAGCAAAGACTTGCATCCGGAGACCCATGACTTCCGGGGGCATTCATGCTAGTTTTTTCAAGTAAAATGCCGCCTCCCCGCAGGCGCGAAAATAAAAATCATCATTTTTCACGACAAAGCCGATCAACGTGATAATGATTCACTTCATTAGAAAATAGAGGACCGCCATGTCCGCCTCAGACGACCGCGACCAGACGGCGATGGAATTGGGAAAAGCCTACCAGCGGATAGCCGAGTTGGAACGTCAATTGGCGCGAATCCAGGAAGAAAAGCGCAAATATCGGATGGTCACGGAAAACGCGACCGACATCATCTGGATCGTCAATCTGGACCTGCAATTCACCTTTATCAGCGCCGCGGTGGAAAAAGTGCGCGGTTTCACCGTCGCGGAAGCGTTGCAGGAGCGCTTGACGGATGTGCTGACTCCGGAATCCTACTCGCTCACCCTGCATCACTTTCAACAGGAATTGGCCCGGGACCAGGATCCCGATCGCCCCCATGGCCGCAACCTGATGCTGGAATTGGCGCAATACCGCAAGGACGGTTCGACCATCTGGACGGAAAACACGATGAAGTTCATTCGCGACGACGCGAATCGCCCGATCGGCGTCATCGGGGTGACACGGGATATTTCCGCACGAATGAAAACAGATAAGGACTTACGCGAAAGCGAGGAACGCTATCGCCAGTTGTTCGAGTCCGAATCCGATTCGATTTTTCTGATCGACAACGAAACCGGCCGGCTGCTCGAGGCGAACGCCGCCGCAACCGCGATGTACCAAATGAGCCGCGAGGAACTGCTGACGAAGAAAAACACGGACCTCTCGGCCGAACCCGAGGACACGCGGCGGGTCACCGTTTCCTCGCCGGTGATTTCCGATCAAATCATTACCATCCCATTGCGCTTTCACCGCAAAAAGGACGGCACCGTGTTCCCCGTGGAAATCACCGGTCGCTTTTTCGTTCGGAAAGGCCGGCCGGTGCACATCGCCGCCATCCGCGACATCACCGAACGGCTGCGCGTGGAAAAAGAAAACCGCGAGTGGAAACGGCGCTACGACCTGCTTTTCCTTTCGGCGGGCAACATCGTCTACGAATGCAACCCTCAGACCGGCGAAGCCGAATGGGGCGGCAGCATCGAGGCGATACTCGGCTATGCGCCCGCCGAACTGACCGGCGGTTACCATCGCTGGAAGGAATTGATCCATCCAAACGATCGCGAAGCCATCGTCCGCCGGTATGACGAAAGCTGGGAACGCGGCACGAAGTTCAGTGCCGAGTATCGGTGCCTTCGGAAAAACGGTCATTATGTGTTGCTGCAGGATACGGGTTACCCGCTGCTCGACGAGCAAGGTCGCCCCGAGCGAATCCTCGGCGTGATCAACGACATCACCGACAAAAAGGCCGCCGAGGAAAACCGCCGGCGGCTCGAGGAACAGCTCGTCCAGGCGCAGAAAATGGAGTCGATCGGCCGCCTGGCCGGCGGTGTGGCGCACGATTTCAACAACATACTGACCGGGATCATCGGCTATGCCGAGATGATGCTGACCGGGATGGCCGACGACGACCGATCGTTCGCCGAAGTGACCGAAATCAAGAAGGCCGCCGAACGCGCGGCGACCCTGACCGCCCAACTGCTGGCCTTCAGCCGCAAACAGCTCATCGATCCGAAGATCCTCGACCTTAACCTCTTGGTGGGCCAATCCGTTCGGATGATCCAACGGCTGATCGGCGAGGACATCGATCTGCAATTCACCGCCGCGCCGGACCTCGGCAGAGTGAAAGTCGACGCAGGCCAGATCGATCAGATCCTGATTAATCTGGCGGTGAACGCCCGCGACGCCATGCCACGGGGCGGCAAACTGGTCATCGAAACCGCCAATACCGAAATCGACGCGGCCTTTTGCCGCCGGCATCCGTATGCCACGCCCGGCTGTTACACCATGCTCGCGATGAGCGACACGGGTTGCGGCATGACGCCGGAAGTGATGCAGCACCTTTTCGAACCGTTTTTCACCACCAAGGAACGCGGCAAAGGCACCGGACTGGGTTTGTCGATGATCTACGGCATCGTCAAACAGAACAACGGCTTCATCAACGTCTATTCAGAGTTGAATCAGGGAACCAGTTTTAAAATTTACCTGCCCGCCGTCGCCGTAACGTCCGACCAACCGCCGGCGCCCGACCCGCACGACTTGCCCCCGGGCTCGGAAACGATCCTGTTGGTCGAGGACGAGGAAGTGGTTCGCGGGATGGTGCGGCAGATCCTGGAAGATCACGGTTATCGCGTTTGGCTCGCCACCACCGCCGAGGAAGCCCAGGCGCTGGCATTTGCCGCCGAGCCGCCGTTGGATTTGCTGTTCACCGACGTCGTTTTGCCCACCCTGAACGGCCGGCAGCTCTTCGAATCGTTGCAAGTCAAATGGCCGGCGCTCCGCGTGCTGTATATGTCCGGTTATACCGAAAATGCCATCGCCCATCACGGCGTGGTCGACGAAGGCGTCATGTTTCTGCAAAAGCCGTTCTCCATCGCCTCCCTATTGCGAAAGGTCCGCGAAGCCTTGGAGAGAAAACCTTGACCGCGCGGCGCGGCGGCCCGTTTGAATTATTTTCGCGTTCCGGCCGCCGCGTTTGCGTGCCCGCCGGAATTGTGGAAACATGATTTCGTACCATCATGTCGGGATATTTTCCTTGCGTTCGTTTGCGGGAAAATACGATATTACTCGAAGTTGTACCATCAACGGGGAGGAGGTTTTGCATGAAAACGGCTAAGTGGTTGCTTTGGTTTTCGCTGATCGCTCTGTTAGCGGGCGGGCTGATTCTGGCCTGCGGCGGCGATGACGACGACGACGACAACGACAACGACGACGCGACCGATGACGACGCGGCGGACGACGACGCGGCGGCGGACGATGACGACGATTGCACCAGCACGGTCGAGGAGGTCTGCGATTTCGTTTTCGCCACCTGCGAGGACCATTGGGGTTGGCCGGACAGCGCGACTTGCTACGAACAATTCATGGCGGGTTGCGCCGATGAAACGGCCTATTTTTCCTGCGTCTGCCAGTGCTATACGGCCGGCGATTGCGATACCTTCTCCGATTGCGAATTCGCTTGCTGGGACGCGGCCTGTGACTGACAAAGGTTACCCGAACGGAAGGTGGGCCTTTTTCGCTCGGTGATGGCAACCCTCTCCCCGGGTTGAAAAAAGGCTTACTTAATCGATCGGGTTGTCGTAAAATGAAGCAGGGTTTGTCAATCAACCACTTCTTTTTCGGCTTATAAGGGGTGAAGAATGAAGAATTATCACGGCAATTGGGCATTGTTGATTGTTTCCCTGGCGATCATCGCGTTCGCCTTGGGCGTGGCTTGCAAAACCGGCGGTGCGCCGAGCACGATCACCGGCCTGGCCAGCAAGGCCGGCCTGGACGACAAGATCCCCTACGCAAAGGAAATCGCCGATATCTGCAACTACAGGACCGAGAACAAGTGCACGAAGAAAAGCTACGACAAATGCGTCCAGGATCTGGGCAAATCGGTTGCGGCCAAGGGCGAAAAATTCGGCAAGGCGCTGGAATGCCGCGCCAAATGCACGAAAACCGCCGATAGCTGCGACGCCTACAAAACCTGCAGCGACAAGTGCTAACGGAAAAAACGGCGATTCGCGATCGCCGGTGATGACGGGGCGGCTCGCTTGAGCCGCCCTAATTTTTTAACCTTTCCGGCGGTTCTCCGGACCATCGTTATTATTCTATCCACTTGCCTGATTAATATTTTTATTTTATCGTTCTGACGACGGGCCGGATTAACTCGGCCGCAACGATCGATTTTATCACCATCCTTTTCTCCGCATCATTGAGCCAGACACAACCACCTCATGGATTGAAGAACCGCCGAATAAGCAAGAAAGGGGCTGTCCGATGCGTCCGAAAGCGAAAAAAGTCCTCTCGGTGGTGTTGGTTGTTTTCTTTCTCCTCGTCCTCGTTGCCGCGATAGTTCTTTACCCCTATTACCGGATGCCACCCGAAAGCAAAGCCGTACTGGATGCGCGACAGGCGGAATTCCAGGCCGTCGCCGAGGAGATTGCCGCTCGCCCGAAAGACGATCACCTCGCCTTGGAGAAATTGTTCGACGATCTGGCGGCGGCGAAATTAACCCTGCCGAAAGAGGTATTTCACGATGCGTGTCCGCTCTTTGTAAACGATGAAATTCAGGCGCAGGCGCCGGTGCTGGAACAATTTCAACCCTTCCTTGATCGCTTCCACGCCGTGTTGAAAGACGGCCTGGTGATGCAATTGGACAATGATCCGGATGCCGACCTGCTGAACTTCTCTTTTCTCCGCCAGCTTATTTTCGCCGATCTGGTCGCCGCCGCGCTGGACCTGTCGCAGGGGCGACCGGAAAAGGCCGAACCGCGGCTCGTTCAAACGATTGAAACGGAACGCGAATTGCTGAACGCCAAATTTATTCTGCCGGTGATGATTGCCGAGGCGATCGCCCAGCGCATCAACGGAACCATCGTTTTCCTCCTGCCGCGCCTGCCGGCCGCCACCATTCAAGAACTGCAAAAGCAACTCGAATCCCTGCCCGATGCCCGCGTCATGTTCGTGGAATCGTTGAAGGTCGAAGCCGCGCATTCGATGACGGCACTGGATCGCCTGTTTACGGGTGGTCGGGATTCATGGGACCGGTTGGGGGATAATGAAATCCATGTGCCGTATTTTTTATTCCGCCTCGGCGGGATCGTCGGCTTTCTGGACCGCGAGCGCTACATGTCAATCCACATTCGGGCAAAAGACATCGATCATTTCCAGACCTGGATCAACTCCGGGAGCAAGGAACTGCCGCCTGAGGTGATTCGCGATGACATCATGCATTCGTTGACGGCCCAGATCAGCTATCCCAACACCCAAAGTCTGATGCGGCATTGCGCCAAAAATATGCAGGACCGCCGCGCGGTTCTGGCCGCGATCACCCTGGAACTGCAACGCCGGCAAGGCAAACCGGCCGAAAAAGCCGAATTGCCCTTCGACGATCAACGGCTGATCGTGTTGGAAAGCGAATCCGGCTGTCTGAAAATCACTGTTCCGCCGAAAAAATAGAGCCGTCGGACCATGGCGGTTCACTGTCCCGCGCCGGTCGGCGGCACCTCCGGCTGCGTCGAAAAAGGCGCGGCATATTTCGGCGAATCTGGAATCAATCCGTTCTCCATCAAGGCGTCGGCGACGAAGCGGGCGATGGCGGCGTAACCTTTTTCGTTCGGATGCAGGGTGTCGCCGACCAGTTTCATCGTCAGGCCGAACGGCTGCCGGAACGAGCGGACATCCACGAAACCGACCCCGTACTTTTTCGCGGTGCTTTGCAGCGCGTCATCGACCGAACGGCAGGCGAGAAAATAGTTCAAAAAGAGGATGTGAACGTTTTTTTGCCGCACCGTTTCGATCATCTCTCCGTAATCCTGAATCAGCCAACGTGTGAGAAACTCGTCGTCCTTGATCAAGCTGGAATATTGCAGATCGTGGTCGCTGCCGAGACTTCGTTGCAGGTTGTAGACGGTGATTTTTCCCAATTGATAGGTTTTGGAGCGCTCGAGCAATTCGCGGACCTGGGCGCGGATCGGCTGCGTTTTCAGGGTTTCCTCGCGCCAGAAGCGCGCCTCTTGGAAATTGTGATCGTTGTTCTTGCCGGCGCAGACGATGACCAGGTCCGGCCGGGACTCCGGCTTCTCCAGCGTTTCCTTGATCTGCCGCAGCGCCTGGGAGGAATTGAATCCCGGCACGCCGCCGTTGACGACCTGGTAGCCGGTTTTCAGGCTCCGTGAGTTGAGCAGGTTGCCCAGTTGTCGCGGATAGGAAAGATCCGCCGGCGCGTCCATGCCGTAAGTATGCGAATCGCCGCTGCATAAAATCCGAAAGGTGTTCGGCCGCGGCTTTTCCAGACGGGCGACTTCCGCGCGAATCGGCCGATAGAGAATCCCGCCGGCGACCCGCAAAGTCATTTCCGTCAGGATGATCAAGCCGGCGATGAGCAGCAGTATGAAAAGAACGACGCGCCAAACGGGCAGGCGAAAGATCAGGCGCCGAACTTTGCTCATGATTGGGGTCCGCTCGTGAACATGACTTGCTGTTTAGCACGAAAACGTTCCGCTCCGCACCCCTGGATCGGCGCCGGGTCCTGTGATTTAATTTGCAAAACATCCAATAAGAAGAGGCCACCGCGATGATTCGGATCGACGAAAAGATCTGCCGGGCTTGCGGCATCTGCGGGATCGTCTGCCCGCGCCATATTCCGGAAACCACCGAGAGCAACGGAAAAAAACGCACCGCCGTTTCCCCCGAGCGCGCCGCGCTGTGCATGGATTGCGGCCACTGCGCCGCGGTCTGCCCTGTCGCCGCGATCGACGTCGACGGCCTCGCGGTGCGCGACTTCGCGCCGCTCCAAACCCTGGACCTCGACGCGGACCGCCTGCTGACCCTCTTCCGGCAGCGGCGCTCCGTCCGGCGTTATCAGGACAAGCCGGTCCCGCGCGAGGTGCTCGATCGCATCGCCGGCGCCGCGCACGCCGCGCCCACCGGCAGCGGCAGCCTCTCCACCGCGGTCATCATCATCGACCGGGAAGCAACGATGAAAAAAATGATGAAGAGCGTCTACCAGATGTACGGGATGCTCGATCGGGTGGTGCAAAATCCCCTGGCGCGCCAGTTCATTCGCTTCAAGGAAAGCACGGCGACGCTGGAGGTCATGCGCAATTTCGCCATGCCGGGCGTACGCTGGTATCGGAAGTGGTATCTCGAAGGGAAAGGCGATGAAATTCGCCGCGACTGCCCGGCCATGCTGCTCTTCCACGGCCCGCGCTTCGAACCGGGGGTCGTCGAAAACTGCACGATCGCCGCGCTGCATTCCATTTTCATGGCCGAAGTGCTGGGCGTCGGCTCCTGCTTCAATTCGCTGCTGCCGCCGATCTGCAGTCGCAGCGCCACGGTGCGAAAAATTTTGAAGCTCGAAAAGGATCGCGACGTTCACGTCTGCGTCACGCTGGGATATCCGAAATTCCCCTTCCGCCGTGTGATCCCGCGCCGGTTGGCCGAGGTTCGCTATCTGGATTAGACCGTCGCCGATCAACCAGCGTCCGTCACCGCGCAATTCCCGGCGAGATTGGGCCTTTCGCTTGACAAAAAACGGCGATCCTCGTAAATCGATCCATGGTATTTTTAAAATAATAACCGAGGGCCGATGAAAGCCGACACGATCATCGTATTTGTGCTCAGCGCTTTTTCCCTGTCATTCTGTTTCTTCGGCCTGGCCTGCGACGATTCCTCGTCATCCGACGATGATGATTCGTCGACCGAGCCGACGCCGGCCGGCGACGACGATGCCTCCCCGGTCGACGACGACAACGACGATTCCTCCCCGCCGGATGCCGCGGTTTTTCGCGCCGGATTCGCCCAGGTGGACATCACCCCGAAGGTTTCCACGCCGTTGGCGGGGTTCGGCATGGAGTTTTTCTCCGCCGACAACCTGCGCTGGTCGACCGGCACGCACGATCCGCTCTACGCGCAAGCGGCGGCGTTCGAGGACGCCGACGGCCAGGCCCTGATCCTGATCGCGACGGATCTGGTCGGCCTGATCGCCAACGAGGTGAAACAAATCCAGGCCGGCCTGGCGACGGAACTGGCGATCGAGCCGGAACGGGTGATCGTCGCCGCGACGCACAACCATCACGGCCCGGACACCATCGGCCTGTGGGGAGTCATCCTGCCGCCGATCTCCGGGCGGAACGAGGACGTGATGACGATGATCGTGAAAAAGTCGATCGCCGCCGGCGTCCGGGCCTGGGAAGCGCGCGAGCCGGCCGCGCTGACGGTCGCGGCGGGCGACGAGCCCCGGATGCATTTCAACAAGCATGAGCGCGGCGATCCGCAGGCGCTGATCGACAATACCTTGAGCGTGCTGTTTGCCTGGAACGAAGAGGGCGAGATGCTCGGCTCGCTGATGAACTGGCCGTGCCACGTCACCGAGATGATTCCCGAGAACACTCTGTATTCGGCGGATTTCGCCGGGGCTTATTACCAGGCGATGCAGGAAGGCGCCGGCGGCATCCACCTGTTTTTCAACGGCGCGCTGGGCGGCAACATCCAACCTCTGTCGCTGGACGACCCCTGGCACGATTGGGTTTTCAACGATCGCGATTGGCACGACGTCGAGGCGATGGGCGATCAATTGGCGGCAGATGTCTTCACCTTGGCGGAGCGGGCGTCGCCGGTTTCCGATCCGCGTATTCAAATCCTGGCGGCGACGGAATACGAAGTCGCCAACGAGAATATCCTCTTCTGGCTGGCGTCGGATGTCGGGCTGACCCCGCGCGACATTCCGCCACCCGGCGGCGTTTCCAAATCGACGGTCACGATCGTCTCCATCGGCAAGGTGATGCTGGGCACGCTGCCGGGCGAATGGGCGCCGGATTACGCGTTCGAGCTGCGCGAGTTGATGGGTGGCCGGGCGCAATTTCTCATCGGCCTGGGCAATGACTGGATCGGTTACGCGCTGACCGAACGCGAGTACGACAATTTCACCTACCTGTACGACCGCTCGCTTGCCCCGAGCCGCGAAACGGGCGAGGAATTGCTGGCCGTCTACCGCGCCGTGTTCGCGCGCTGACACTTCCTTTATACCTGGGTTAACAACCGAAATAGCGGAGATAGGAAGTCAGGTGAAAAGCCCTTTGGCTGCCTCCTCTTAACCGCAGCCCTGAAGAGACTCTTGGCCGTCTCGAAGGGTGCGATTCATTTCGGGGTGCCATGGTCTTCGATCCATCCGGATCGATGGCCATGCCGAGCGGATTTGGGAGCAATTCAGAGGACATTACTTATCTCCCTCCGCTTTTCGCTTTTCGGATTTCCGTTGGATTTAGGGGGACAGTATCTACAAATTGGAATTTCTGGAGCATTATTTTACTCCATCCTTTAACTACCGTCAAAATCCTTACAACCGAGGTTTCGATCATTCCTCAGCACATGGATAAATAACACTACTTTGCTTTGCCAAAGTCAAGTCTTGTAAATCAGAGAATTTCAAAGTGGAAGCGGTGTGGATTCCGGCTTGTGCACTGAAAGACGGTGAAGGTTTTCATAATTTCCTAACGTCCCGTGAGGGACGATTGAATCTAGCCCAGCGTTTCAACGCTGGGCATAAATGCCGCGGATTTATTCCTCCCGTCAGGGACGTGCCTCGGAACATGGTTCACAACGAAAAATGTGGGAGATCATTCAGACGTACCTATGGCACGAAGAAAAATGGCGCGAACCGAAACCCAGCGTTGAAACGCTGGGCTA